>JAEYQO010000067.1 GCA_023409975.1 Bacteroidota bacterium
TCAGCCTGAACATTCCCTCCGCTCAGCAGCATACTCACACTCACATCCTCTCCCTCCTCTGCATATACCAACATCTTCCCCGGAGCATCAGTTTCACTGATCGTGAACTCCAGTCCTGTCCCCTGCACCGGTACGAAAATGCCCATATCGGCCTGCGCCTTGAAATGTACATTGTTCAATTGATACACTACCCGCTACTTAGAGGCTCTTCTACATCTAAATATTTGTATCACTAATGCAATTAATGACAAAGCAAGGAGAAAGCCAGCGACATAGACTAGGGTATAGCAGAGTGAAAAAACAATAGACCATATTGTAGTTCCCACAGAATCATTTTTAAGCAGAACGGTTATTACAATCCGGCAAACAAGCAATGTTAGAATGCTGATGAGAAAAATTGTAATCAAAGAAGGAATTGAAAGGAGCTTTTTCATTCTTCTATTTTTTTATTTGAGGAGTTAGATCTTCTGCTTCACCCATTACTGCTCTTCCAATGGTATTCGACTTCTCATTAAACTGGAATTGGACTATTTGTGAGGTCTCCATTTGAATAACTGGCTTACCCATGTACTGATAAAATCATATAAAGATAGTCAGGATCAGATAGAAGGCGATCCGCCACATCTTTACGTTTAATTCAACGCCGGCCTTCAGGTTAATTCCATGATGGAAACTTTTGAGCGTTTACCCCATAATCGCAGTTCCAACATCTGTACGACGCTGAATAAAAATTTAAGGACGAAAAAAATGGACTCCCGTTTGTAGAAAAAAATCGCCTCTTTAAAAAGTCCGTTAGTTACCGGATAAGGACTACATCACCTTTTTTCTGAAAATTAGCTTCGGTGCCCGACAGCTTATATCGCAGGAAATAGAAGTAGGTTCCAACATCAGCCGGTTTTCCAGATTGGTTGCCATCCCAGCCATTCCTCCCTTGCGAAGAGAATACTCTTTGTCCCCATCTGTTGTAGACCGACAATTCGACTACTTCAATGTTAGGATTATCGGTAATAATTCCAAAAATATCGTTGTGAGAATCACCGTTGGGTGTGAATGCGTTCGGCAGCCAAACATCTGTCGGTATTCCGGTGGCGTATATCTGGTAGTAACAGGTATCGACGCAATCCTCATTCTCAACTACGCACATTAATCGGGTAGTTTGAAGTTTCGGTATATAGCCGAAGGAAGGACAATCTATGCAGACAAGAGAATCATCTTCAAACCAACGCACCACTTCTCCATCTGCGCAAGCATTAAGTGTAATTTCCTCGTTGTAAACGGCAGTTAGTGAAGTATCTGCAAAACGTTTTACAGGCACAGGTAACACCTGTATTGTTGCTGTAATCGAATCGAAACCACCTGCGTTTCCTACCGTTAGCATTGCGGTGTAGATTCCTGGTAACTCGTAGCAAATCTGCGGTGGCTGAGGTCCGGTAAACACTACTGGTGTGCCTCCTGCGAATTGCCAATAGTAGGCGGATGTATAATTATCTATAGCAGCCTCAAAGCTGATACAGTCTCCAGCACAAATAACTGTATCTGTATGGCTAAGCTCAAGTATTTCAGGCGGACAGAAAGCTATAGTTATCGTGTCTCTTATAATGCCACAGGGACTCAATCCCTCTACCCAGTAAATTCCAGGTTTTTCAATTGTTACCTCATGAGCAGTAGATCCTGTATTCCATAAGAGCTGAGTTAATTCGCCTGGTGCAGACAAGGTAAGAGACTGCTGAGCGTTGCAGATCAAGGTATCATCAGGAAGGGTTGGCAAGAAGTCATGGATTGATTGTATGACAATTGTGTCGGAAGTTGCACCACATGCATTGGTTGCCTCAAGCCAGTATGTGCCGGGTTCAGTCATAATAACTGTCGAAGAATTTGCCCCGGTACTCCAGAAATAATCACTAAATCCAGGAGCGGCCTGCAAGGTAATGGCAAAGGGACCAGGCATACAAATCGTTGTATCATTTCCTAAATCTAAAGAGGTTGGCAATGTCGTTATAACTATACTATCTCTTACTGTGTCACCACAGCTGGTAATAGCCTCGATCCAATATAGTCCCTGTCCGTGAATAGTAAAACTATCTGACGTAGAGTTGTCGCTCCAGGTGTGATTTGAAAGTGTGACTGTAGGTTTCAGAGTAAATGGGAAATCGCTGGAGCATAGTACCGTGTCATCAGCCAGAATTTTAGCTGGTGCAGTTGAAAGAGCAATTTCAATAGTGTCTGTGAATGTGCTGCACCCAAAGTCAACAGTACACCAGTAGATTCCCGGTTGGAAAATAGTTGTAAACCGAGTGGTATCACCATTACTCCATTGGTAACTAAAGAAATATGCCTCGCCTCCAATAGTTAATGCTTGCCCTGGGCAGATTGTAGTGTCAGGCCCAAGATTTAAAGTAGTAAGACTTATCAGAGGCTGTACTGTATCTCTGACTATTGCAATGTCATCGACAAAAATGTAGAAATGGGTGATGAAAGTAGACCCAGCGGTGGGTTTGAGGAAGATGAAATTTTGATGATCGTAATAATCGAAGTTGCCTATTGTGAGATACTCTTCTCCTCCGGAGGCGATATAGGTGCTTGCTAACTTCATATAGACAAACGTATCGGCGATGACATTCCAATTTACAAACTCTAGTTGTGGCTGGACATTTAAGCGCCCCTGTGAGTTAAAATTGCTGACTGGCGTATTCGACAAGTATAGTCCCAGGTTGTTTATTGTTCCGGCATTGCTACTACTCAAATTGCTACTGTCCTTGTAGGCGGTAACATACAAGCTGACATGGTACGTCATGCCGGCAATAAGCGGTTCGTAAAGTTTCGTTTGAAAGTAGCTTCTTTGGTCTGATGAGGTATCTATCCATTGGAAAGGATTAATCGTGAAATGCGAGTTCCCTAATACAATCTGAGCAAATGCGTCTCCGGTGTGCGGCACTGGTGTTTTCGGCAAAGTAGTAGGTGTCATAATGATAGGTCTTACCGCAATTCGGGTATCAAAACTGTTTGGTCTTACCCAACATTTGGTATTGCTATTGTAGGAAGTGTCTAGTACATTCGGAAGACTGTTGAACTCAAAACCAGGGTTGGCAACTAAATTAAAGTTTGCTGGAAGTACTTGTGACGCCGCAACAATAGGAAATAGTGATAGTATTAAAAAGCAGACCGTTCTCATAAACTTAGAATTAGCCCCTGCCCAGGTCGGGCAGGAGCATTATCAGTACGTAGTTTTTTACAAATTTTCAAATTTCAATTGCATTATCGAATTTCATTTGGTGAAAATAGATACGATCTGGCAATGTAGAAACACCCACACTAGTCGAATTTTTCTCAGAAACCTGTTGTAATTCCTTTGACAGCACAATCCTTCCTGAAACATCTCTGCTTCCTATCATGCCCTCATCATTTGCACCTACAATTAGTAACGAATTAAAACCTAAAAATAACATTACAGGCAGTAACCAAGATAACGGTTTGAAGACCGATAAATTCATCTTCATCTTGTATAGCATTTACTTCATCTGTAAACGTGAACTTTGTAGGTGCGCCTTAAGGCACAGGAAATGTTTCTCCCATTTACCTACACAATACTGACTTACATAACAACCAGTAGCCTCCCCTACCCCCTCATCCTCTCCCTCAACGCCTTAAACTCCCTGCTTTCTTCACTGCTGAAGCCCTTTCGCAGGCAATTCAGTTCCCGCTCATAGAGCTTTCGTCGCATGTGGAGAATTCGGTCCTGGAGTAGCTCGTTGAGCTTTTGACCGTAGGGTTGCGGTAGTTCACACCTGTATCTCCGGCTCAATAGTTTATCCAGATGCTCATAATATTCTGTTAGCGTCAGAGGTCGTGCAGACTCGGCATCTTCAGCAGGGGGCCGCTCAGCCGGACAGATATCCACGATCCGTTGTGCTCCTCCCCGCACCATAAATGGTACGCCCAGATACTCTTCGAAAAACAGCAAGCCTACCGTCAGCAACATCACCTCACCAGGTTTGGGCTTTAGCTCCAGCTCAAATCTGGCTGGGGCTGTGGCTTCTGTCGACCCCATTTCAAAGCAGTCGCTGTACTGACAGGACCTTTGCTGTGCGTCGCGGGACACGGTGGTGCCCTGAATGATCAACTGGCACTGAGTGGCTCCTTTCGGACCGGTTATAGCCAGTGCTGGTATAAAGGAATTCAGCTCAACAACCATCTTCCCGGTGTGTGGGTCGATGGAAATCCTAGAATTCATTGCACAATTGCGGTTAGAGAACCAGAGGTGCAGCATTTCGCTGAGGTCTTCGTAAACCACACGCGATTTACTCCAGAAAATGATCCGGAATCTCGAAAAAATCATCAGTTGACTGCATATGCCTTGTGCAGCCTTCACTGTGATGACTCTTTGTTGACTCTTTGGTGATACTTTGGTGACTCTTTGGTGATACTTTGGCGATACCCTGCCAACGACCTCCTCCTTCCCCGGTATTTTGCTCAAATCAACTCCCCCGCATTTCTCATGCCAGAAATTGTCTTTCCGCACCAGGAGCGGCTTAGACACGGGTCGCGCGACCTTAGCGACCCATTTTTCTCACCGCCCCGAACCACTTTTGCATCAGGTTTTCCCAACGCCGGATTCAACGGCCCGCGGCCGGAAGATGAAGCATGTGAACCCACCCCCTGCAGTGATTTTTTCTGAACAAAATTTTCAAAATCTAAAAACGAAAAAACAATGGCTAAACAAGTCGGCATATTTCAGACACGGGGAACAGTGGGTAATGTCACCTTCCGAAAAACAGAGGAGGGCTACCTGCTCGGAATGAAATCCAGTCTGGATAAAACCAAAATGGAGGGAAATCCCCCATTCGACGCAACACGGGAAGTCAACAAGGATTTCACCGCAGCCTCAAAAGGCACCAAACTCATATTCGATGCGATGACACCCGCACTACGCGGCAAAATCAACCCGGAATAATGTTTTCAAACACTAGGGTTTACATGACACCAATAGGACACCAGTATGACGTATGTCCGACACCGTCCCCTCGTCTTATGCAAGTTAGTTGGAACCTTCAAGGAAGGTATAAGGAAGGTATAAGGAAGGTAGCAGGAAGGTACATGCAACCTGGAAGGGCTGTGGCGCGTCGAAGATGCCAGGCGACTACTATTACGCCTGGTCCACCCCTCAACTCCCTGGCAATATGACGGAATGTACCAGGCAGCGGTCAGGGGCGCAACAGCTAAAAGAAAAATCTCGCAAAACACATCTTAACTGGTTTCCAGAGACTTACAGTTTGAATCCTCAGACTCCGGTATTTCAAAGAAGGCTTTCGGGTTAGAAGGACTATATTTGAAACTACTAAGTAGCTAAGTCAGGAACTTGAAATGCACGATGAACTTGACCGAAAATCCCCCACCAGAAACACACCTGATCGCTATCAGGATGTAATTATTGGTTCATTCTGGCTCGATCAGTTTGGAAGCATCATCTACGCAAACCCCGCATTTCTGCAAATGCTGGGAAGATCTGCCGGTGATATCAATGGGCTGAATATAGATGTCTTCCTCAACACCAGAAAGGATGCAGAATCGATTCTGCTCAGCCTGCGGTCGAATGAAGTCACGGGCTCTCTGATCACGGGTCTGAAGAAACTGGACGGTGCTTCAATTCCTGTTCATCTGAGCTGGAGTGTCCAACCCAATACCGGCTCTTTTCATCCCGCGCGCTTTATAGTAGCCCCATTCCAGGCTGTCGATTCTCCTGGTTCTCCTGCTTTTGAAGTGAATGAGGAACCCCGTAGACATCCCTTCACAGCATCTTACGAAACCCCGCCCGAATCAGACAGAAACAGCATAATTGATAGCGAACGGCGCTATCGTATGCTGCTCGAGCTGCTCGAGCGAAAAGTAAAGGAGAAGACCATAGATCTTCAGGAAAAGAATGAAGAGCTCCGGAAAAGTGAAGAGCGCTATCATCGAATGGTCGAAGAAGTTGAGGACTATGCCATCATCCTCCTCGACCGGAAAGGAACGATTCTCAATTGGAATAGGGGCGCAGAAAAGATCAAAGGCTACAAAGACGAAGAGATTATAGGTCAGAACTTCGAAGTATTTTATCCCGAAGAAGACCGCAGAAACGGACTTCCCAAAAAGTTGATCCAGCAGGCAGCGAAAACGGGAAAGTCTATGGTTGAAGCCTGGAGACTGAGAAAGGATGGTACGAGGTTCTGGGGAAGTATCGTAATGACGGCTCTGCATAATTCAGACGACGAGGTTATTGGTTTCACAAAGGTCACACGCGACCTTACAGAACGTAAAATCGCTGAGGACCGTCTGCAGGAATACAGCCGGGAACTGGAGTTCCGTAACAAGGAATTGGAACAGTTTGCTTTTGCTGCCTCGCACGATATGAAGGAGCCGCTGCGAAAGATCCATCTCTACTGTAACTATATCCGCGAGCACGGCTCAGATAAACTCGATGAACGTTCTGTGAATTTCCTGGACCGGGCAGTGAAAGCTGCCGACAGGATGAACAGGCTGATCGAGGATCTTCTGGCCTACTCCCGCACCACATCCGGAGAAGCGGGGTTTGAACAGATCGACCTGAATGTATTACTCAAAGACATTGCAGATGACTACAAGGAAGAACTGGAACAGAAAAACATCAGGCTGGAGATAGATGAACTGCCACAAATCCGGGGCATCCTGTTTCAGATAAAGCAATTGATGTTTAACCTGATCGACAACTCGATCAAGTACGCACATCCTGACCGTCCCGGACTGGTCAGGATCTTTTATACGATGGCCAGCATGAGGGAGATCCGCGACCTACACTTGAATACCGATGTTTCGTACTTAAAGATCACTATTCAGGACAATGGTCTGGGCTTTCAACAGGAGTATGCTGATAAGATCTTTGAGGTGTTTCAAAGGCTGGGTAATAAACAGGAGGCAAGCGGTTCGGGAATCGGTCTTGCCATCTGTAAAAAGATCGCGCTGAATCATAAAGGCTCAATCACTGCGACAGGTGTGTTAAATGAAGGCGCAAGATTTGATTTATTTCTACCGGCTCTCTGAAGATTCCAGTTCCTTAGTTCAATACTTAACAGAATGCACCGCTTGTAATGCAACAAGGGCTGCCCCGGTCGAGGCAGCCCTTGTTCTTTGATTGATGAGTTTACTGTTTCGTAATCTTCACGGTTTGGTTCTGGTGCTCATCAGCATACTGCAGGATATAAGTTCCGGCGGAAAGACCATCCAGACTTATAACAGACACTGTCTGATGAACTTCCACTACCCGGAGAACTCTGCCCGTGAGATCGGTCAAAGTCAACCTTGCTGCATCAGTGATCGTACCATCTACCCTGACGGAAATGCTTTCGCGTGCAGGATTCGGCCAGACGTTGATACTAAATCCACCCAGTACTACAGCCTTTACGATTCCGGAGTATGACCGTTTGCCATCAGGGCCCACAGACTGTATCCGGTAATAGTTTTCTCCCTGGAATGGTGTTTCATCCCAGTAGCTGTAGGAAGATCCTGTTCCTGTTGCGGCAATGGTGGCGATCGTTTCGAAGTTCCGTCCATCATCACTGCGCTCGACCTGGAGCTGGCTTCCCGGTGTTTCAGAACCTGTCTTCCAGTCCACACGATTACGCTTGCCCACATTCACAGCATCAATCGAACTAAACACCACTGACATCGGTACGTTCGACAGATAAAAATTATCAATGATAACCTCAACATCCTCAGGGTCGTCTATAACACCCTCTGATCCATAGAACCCGATTTTGACCAGACCAGAGTAGTTGGTCAGCGTCAGCGCAACATGCGAGCTGGTAAAGCCTGAATTGGCGCTGGTCCATATCTGAAGTGCATCCGCAAGCTGCCAGGTCGCGCCGTTGTCGGTGGAAATCACTACTGCCGCTGTATCATCACCACCGAGGGCCAGTCCATTTGTAGAAGCCCAGGCCAGAAATGCGATGTCGAACTCCAGATAAAAGGTGCCGCCAGGACCCAGATCGATCGTTGGTGAGATCAACCAGTCACGGGTACCTAGGTTGTACAGATTCACCCTTGCAGCAGCACCGTTTGGCGTGCCTCCGGTAATCATCCAATTATCAGTAACCCAGTCGTTGCTTGTGGGAACCAGGACAGTGTTGACACCCAAAGCGCCATCTTCCCGCGACCAGCACTGTGGGGGGA
>JAEYQO010000100.1 GCA_023409975.1 Bacteroidota bacterium
GTTACTGCAAGAATCGGGAATTGAGAGATTCGTTTCCTAATCTCCTTAGCCATAGTTCTATCTATCCATTTCGGCATGGCAATCATTTAAATTCCATCAAAGTTATTTGTTATATTGAAATATCGACTGGCTAATTTTGAATTTTCGGTAACGGAATTTTACTTTTTCGGACCTAAAATATTTAAATCTCTTTAGAGCTCTGACAGCAGCTGTACAGTTTTTCTTCAACTCCTTAAAAGAGAAAGTCTTTCCCGATGGGGTACTTAAGTAGGAATGTCAGTGGAAGTTTGCGCAGGTTCAGGTAAGTTCGCTTCAATCGCTTAATAAAGGGTTGTGTTAAAGAGTCTATCGTTGATTTCCAAAAAAGAGTGGAGAAATACCATATACTTTAAATATTTAAGGTATCTTAGGTATACAATCGCCTAGGTGGGATTAAGCAATCTAGACAATTGCAGGTAAAAAACTTCTAAAGTTTGGGCGGGATGTATGCACGGAACATTGCCGGGTACTTTGTTTTGCTATCCTTGGTGGAATTTAGGGATGAGAGGTCTCTCCTTGCTCCGGTGAGGAGGGACCCTGTCAAAGATTCCCTCAAATAAATATCGGCGTAGTCTATCAAGGATAGTATAATGCTCATCAAATAATTACCGTTATGACGATCATTGAAAAATTGGAAGAAATAAATCAGAAGGTGCAGGCCTACGTATGGAGTAAGAATATTATAGCTTACTTTCCTTTACAGAAAAACATCAAGGAGTTTGAACACGTGATTTCTGGAATAGGTACACCAAATATAGAGTTGAAAGAACACATCAATACTGAAGTTCTTTCGCTGTTACGTAATACCAGAAAAAAATTACTTAGCCATCCTGATGTAACAACAAACAAAGACTACGCAGTTAAAAGTGCAAAGGAGGCTGTTGACGGAGCATTATACAGCCTCAGAAAAGGATGTGAGGCGCACGGTGAGGGTAATGTGCTTTTACAAGAGGTGTAGGCGCTTGAAAATTAGTTCATGTGACATCGTATTTACCTGTGCCCGTTGGCCTCATGTATACAGCAGGGTTACGACGACGACAGCATCATACTGCAAAAGGACGATTGTCACCGATTTGCCAAAAAATTTGAACGTAAGAGATTTTCTCTCATAGCTCGGAGGGAGAAACAGGCCTGTGTATAGACAAATTCGATTAATGCATCTTGCGTTTTTTTTACAAAGACACATATCTTTACCCACTACGATAAGAAACAGAAAGGTCTGGTATAATTTGTGTACGAAAAAGCTAAAGCAATGACAACAATGGACGCCACAGGAAACACGACCAAAGCCGAAAAGCGGGTGGGTGATTTGAAGGCGATATTGTATTTGCTGCAGAGCAACCTTGAGGGCTTCAAAGACGAAGTCGATCGAAGCTACAGCCTTCTACAAATTGGGGAAAAAACGTCCCTTACTCAGTCTATTGAAAAACTATTGAATAATCCGATCGAGGGAGTTTTCGAAATGTCTTCCAAGATTGATGACCAGGTTAAGTATATAGTTGACAAATTTGTAAAGGCCTACTTAATTGAAAACGTCCAAATTGTCCAAAGTGCTTACCGAAGCAGGACAACATACAATGATCTTCATTATTCAATCGTTCTGAAAAATGACGACATGGAGAGTAGGATGAAGGTTTTTGAGTTTTTAGATAAATATGACTCATTGGAAATTGCGGATAAATATCCTGTCTACTTCCAGTTCGTTCCAATCGAACTTGTTGGTAAGATCAATTATAATGAAGAGATCAAGCTTCAGCAAGCGTAGGGTGGTATGCAGGAGTTCTTAGATCAAGCATCTCATAATTGGAATTTCCACGAAGCTATTTGTGATCAATATCCGACCTCTTTTTATGACTGGAAGATTACACTCCTCTTTTATACAGCAATCCACTACCTCAAAGCCTTGGCAGCCCAAAAGGGCATTCACATCGGAGATACCCACTTGGAAATTGACCAGAGTGTAAATCCTGACAGGCCACACACCAAAATGCCTATTTCTAGGAATGCATGGCGAGAATATAAATCGCTTTACAATTATTCACGATCTGCAAGATATGAGGGCATAACTGATGTAGTCACCTTTGAAACGTTAAAAGAGCAGGATCACAAATTTTGCCTTAAACACCTTAGCAACTTCAAAAAATATATAGCAGGTCAAGGCATCCCCATAGAGTGAGAACTTAATTTCACGAACAAGGAGTCACCTACAAAAGAGTAGTTTTTTCGAGTTCCTCAAGCTACCGTTCCTTCAAGCCAACATCATAATGCTTTTTCTGATCACGGTTTCAGATTCATTGTTGAACGCTGCCGCGACCTGGTGCATGTAGTGATGTTGACGTAGTCTATGAATGCTTCAGACGGTAAAAATCCGCTGCAATCCCATGTTTTTCCTTCACCCACCGTCTCTACCGTCTTGTAACCTACTCCAGCCTGATCGCATCTGGCTCGGCTTTAGACCTTTGTTGAACTCATAATCATCCGGTGTGCAATTCACCAGCGCTGTTGCCAAGAACTCAATGCTATGTCTGGTATGGTATATTCGACTAGAGATTAGCGCTTCCCCTTCTAATTAACTGCATGAAACTTCTGGTTGGCAAGATCCCACATTTCCCTTTCACGCGCAATAATTTTCCAAAGACTGTACGCTTTATCTCCTTCCACTCCTTCGTTTGATGGATTAAAGGTTCCAACAATTAGCAACCTGGATGACTTTGCGACTGGTGCACCACAAAAGGTTTGGTTTTGTTCAAGCTCTTCAAGCTCATCTAGGAATTTGTGGTCTATTGCCATAACAAGGTGGTGATAATATCGTTACAAAATAGTAGATTTATTAGATGGATGAAAGTGGATCGCTTGGATCCGCACTATAATTTCGCTTTTTAACTTAAAACCACTTCGATGAACAGTCCTTATGAAGAATTTGAACGCCGGCTTCAAGAGCTGAATAATGAAATTTTTACGACCATCTCAAGACGGGAAGAGGGGAGAGAGGTCATCCTTGACGGTCCAATAAACCGCCGTGTTTACTACGACAATAAGCCTAAGGTGCTCTGGCTGATGAAGGAACCTTATGATACCAATGGGGGCGGCTGGGACTATGAGACCTGTTGTAAAGATTTACAGTTTAGACGGAGACTTGCCTTTGGTCAGGCTAGAGCTACGTGGCAACCAATAATTTATATCGCCCATAGCATCCGTAATCAGTACATTCCCTACAATGCCATGGATAGCCTATCTAAAAATCATAGTATGTTGGAGAGCCTTGATACCATTGCTTGGGTCAACATCCAGAAGTTACCCTCAAAGAACATTACGACAACGGATATGGCGCATGTTTCTCAGGCTGCAAGGATGTATTCCAAGTTTTTACTGAAACAGATAGAAGTCCTCGATCCGGATGTCATTATTTGCGGTGGTACAGTATCTATTTTGAAGGGGTTTTACCCTGACATCCGGAAAGTGGGCGAAAATGGAACTGAATACTTGGTAAGTGGCAAGCGCTTGATCATACCTGCATATCATCCGGCGCAAAGGACCATGAAACGTGAGCTCTATGTTGACAGCTTAGTGGGCCATGTGAAGTATTGGAGTGAGAGGTAGTGACTTCGGCGCTGTAATTTGAAGGTAACTCTGAGACATGTGGCTTGAACCCAGGAGATTTGGTTTTTTTTGCAGGTGCTTTCGTCGAAGGTTAAGTACTCTCTACTGTCTTACTTACCTTTCTCCAAGCAGACAGCGCCCTATCCCTGCACCCTACTTTTTGCTTCTCCTGGTTCCATTTTGTGAGAATCTATAGATATCTGTATATGTCTGTATACTCTTCATAGACTTTTTATGAAACCAGTTCCTTTTGAAGCAAAAGCAGTTATGTAAAGTTCTGCCAAGTACTTCGCGCTTCCAATTTCATTAGGAGGGAAAGTGAAGGGTGCTGATTGTTGCCAAATATATCTTAGATTATCGGTATCATCTCTTCGATAATTACTCTGGCTGCTGTAAGCGGAAGGCTCTAGTTTTTAAATCTTATACTTTACATATACCTTTCTACTTAACTTAGAGACGGAAAAACATCTAACCTATGCGTATTTCAGAAATTGACTGGGGTAATGATAGTGCGGAAAAGGACCCAAACCTATTGTCTTACTTTGTAGATCACTCGTCACTTCCAAGACTATATAAAAGATCAAAAACGTTCATCATTGGAAGAAAAGGTGCCGGTAAAAGTGCTATCCGTAAGAAAATTGTTGAGGAATTTCAAAAGTGGGACGACAATTATATTATCGAGGTCACTCCTACCTTCAATATTTTCAGCAATTTGATCTCCGACTCTGACATCAAAGAGAATTTTAATCAGGAAGTCTTCTTCCAATATGTGTGGCTGAATTTTTTGTTCAAAAAAGCGCTTATCGATATTGGTATTAATCCCAAAAATGAAAGTTCAGAGGCGTTTGGGCTAGCCAAAAGTTTAGCGAAAGCAAATGGTTTAAAAGAGAAAAGTTTATTAGAATCAGCCCGCGATCTCCTCGGGAGGATTAAGGTAAAAGCCGGTAAACTAGGTGAACTTGGGATAGAGATTGAGAAAACGTTGCGTCAAGATGCAGAAATAGAGTTGTATGAAAACAGCCTGAAACAAATTTGTAGTGAAGGATATAAAATAACATGGGTTGTAGATGATTTAGACCTTGGATGGAACAATTCCGAAGTTGCAAACAATTTGCTATTGGGGCTATTGACTTGTTCAAATTATATTAAAAATTTATCTAGTCACCTTCATGTTTTTATCTGTCTTAGAGAAGATGTCTATAGAATACTTTTAACCCATACACAACATAGCGATAAATACCGAGACGTTGAAAAAATCCAATGGCAAGTACAGGACTTAATACATTTGTTAGAGACGCGAATTAGATATAACTATCATCAACATAACATTTCAGCGCCACAAAACTTATTTAGTTCAGTCTTTCCCGAAACCGTCTCTACCTCTTCCAGCATCACTTGGATTATGGAACGGACGTTGGGTCGTCCCCGTGAGTTGCTCCAGTTGGTACGCCTATACAGTGAAAGAAATGATACAGACAAGCCAGATCCGGACATATTAAAGTCAATCGAGCTTGAGTATTCAAATTGGAAACTTGAGGATCTCACCACCGAATTTTCGAATCAATACCCCAACTTGTTTGAGCTCTTCAAATATTGGAAATCAAAGTTTTACCGTAATAAGTACAGTTTGAAGAGAGCCGAATTCGAGGATATTTTTTTAGAGATGGCCACAAACTTAAGTATAGCATGTCCATGGTATATGGAGGCGGTAAATTCACTTGATCCGAGTAAGCTTCTAAAGATTTTGTATGACATAGGATTTCTAGGTGACTTCATCCTTGGGGGGGCTGGCGGTAGTAAAACATTCTATTCCTTTCAAGAACTTCACGAACCAGTACTCGATGACATACAAATCCACCCATGTTTCAGAAAAGCGTTAGGTACTGTCGAAAGGATAAGGAAAAGAGCGGAGTCTACTCACAGTTGACTTCAAGACGATCTATCGATGAAGTGCCTTGTACGCGTCCACTGTTTTTAAAACCAGGAGTTACTGAAATAGAAAACGGTGACTATTTTTCTTGGCTGCTGCCTCTGAAGGGCTCCTAAGTTTTCCGCTGTGCTCTCTATCGGGTGCTTCCTTTTCATTATGTCAGCCAGGAACTCTTTTGAACCATAAATGTCTCTTGTAGACAAATCTGCTTTCGCTATCGTGCAGGCGTGATTCAAACACAGCCGCCATTGTTTTATCTGCTAGATAATCGGGTATGGTCACAGCACAATATTAGCTACTTCGCACCTTGACATTCTTCCGAAATTTTGCACACTAGTGAAGTCACTCCAAGTTGTGTATGCCCTACGACATATATTTTGTTTATCTTGTTCTATGCTCAAAATGCCGTCCAAATCATTTGAACCTGTCTACATGCTTGACGTGGTACTTCAATGGTACGCCTTGCATCCGGATTAGTAGCAAGACGCCGCTAATCTATTTCAGTAACGCCATTTTTGTTCAATTTCCAAATGTGGGTTTTGCCCCCGATCTCATTGGGAAAGTTTAAAGATTGCACAGCAATTAGAGCTTTAATTGTTTCCGGTACATAATTGCTTTCCGTAAACAAATCCGGGTTTAATGCGTCAGAACTTATACCCATCGTAAGTCCTATCATGGCACCATGCACCAAAGATTTGTTGGCAGTAATGGAATGGTTACGGCCCTTCATACATGTTATCAGGAAACGAATCCGGTTCAACTCCACAATTTGCTCCTCTTATATTGATGATGACATCGTGAGCTTTCAGAAAGTTCCGTATTCCTTGTTCGAGAACGAGGGCGGGAACCCTGAACCCATATTCCCTGAACAACTTCACTGCAAGTTCATTTAGACCATCTTGTTCCGATTATCGGTAGTTTAAGCTATGATAAAAGAAAAAGTCATATCGAAGTCAGGGTATAATCTCTTTAGGTCTTGTGAAGAAACAAGAATAAAGAGAAAAGGGGGATATAGTAAACTAACAATATTCTATTCCCTCTCACCTGTAAGCAGGTGAGATCTTGGAAGATGTAGTATTCGTCTAAACCAGTTTCCATGGCGGTCAGTTTCAGCTGTTCATAGTAGTCCTAGTTTTATCGGAGTGCTTGTTTACTATCTATTCGGACAATATTGTATCGTATAGGTATTCGCATATAGGTTTCGACCTCGACTTCTACAAAATAGACATATTCCATGGGATCCTCACCTGACTGTAGCATTTCATCTCTTACCGCTTGTGTCATTCCCACTTGTAGTGGCTCATCCCATATTGACTCTATCGTTCCTTTAGCTAAGTCAAATACGTCTGGGTTTTGGTTCCAATAAAAAGCCTTTCCTTTCTTTATTATGCTATGTGTTGCGGTTCCGATTGTTTTAACTGATTCCTCGATTTCACGTAAGTGCCTTGAGGAAGCACGGGTCTTCTCCTTTGGCGATGCAAGCATTGCAACAACTTGTCTTGCTTCTTCAGAGCCCACTACAAGGCTTATGTTCTTCACTTTCAAATCACCAGCAATGTTTAATTGTACGGCATCCCCATTTGCTGCAGGACGGATTATCTTTTGAATGTTTCTGTAGGTAGAGGAATTATCTCCGATAGTACCCAGCGACTGTTTCCCAACAGGCATAACACGATCCAGAAGGATCGTCATCGAACTTCTAAGATTCTTCAAAAAGTCATAGACAGTATTTGCTGCATCAAAGTTCTCTATCAAGGTCGCTGCAACCGGTATAAAGGGGACAATTTCATATACTTGACTACCTGTACGTACAGCTTGCAATGAAAGGCTTGCATCTTTGATCCCGTACTTCGTCGACATGAATTTTTTGAATTCTTTGCTGATGCCAACAAACATTTCTGCTATATCGGCTAAGGGTAGTGGTTGCTCGTGAGAAATTCTTATAATTAGTTTGCCCGACATTCGCTAATATATAGTGCCAATATATTGCAAATCTTATTCATTTCCAACGAACAAATGAACCCTCCATAAGTTAGTGGAGTGGGCTACTTAGTTGTTCATAAGCCTCTTCAAATAACTAAACTCGGGATGTTGTAAAATATCAAGTTTTCCACCTGTGGCCTCGAATAACGCTTGATGAGATTTCTCAAGCCGCCTGATCATGGGACTTATGATCTTACTAAACAAGTTGAAAAATGTTATTATGCCGGCTTGTGACGAAGGAACTTTGTATCCGTTAACGTTGCTGACGATCAATATCCCTTCTGATCGCAGAGGACCGATAATCTCTTGTTTGAGGAATTGCTCTTTCAGTTCTTCTCCGGTGTTATGAAAAAGGTGATTCAATATTTCTTTCGAGTAGATGAAGCAGGTTCGTGATTCGTATTCAAAAACCACCTTTAGATAATAAAGAAATAATACTCGGTATTTAATGATTTTGTCTTGACTTTCAAGGTTCTTGTTTATATATGCATTGACTCGAAGTAATGCTAATTCTGAGGTCTCTTTTTCAAAAATTCGGTCGTGTAACTACAGTTGCAGTGTGTTCACCAAAAGGCTCACGCCAGAATTATTTCCCTAACAGCTGTTTATCTAAGACCTGGAATGGATCTATTAAAGACTTACCACTGAAAAACCTGTTAACAGAACCTCCAATAACGTCTGAAAGCTGAAGGAGTAGCTTGTCTTTACTCTTTCCGAACTGTATATCATTTTGCCGGAATAAATCCACGACGTGGTCTCTTTTATGTATCGCTTAAAGCTTCCACGAAGTCAGCATAAATCATTTCGTCTGCGAATATGGAGATATCATGAAATGTAGTAAAAAGACGATTGTAGAGTATCCCATATAAAAATTTATAGAAAGACTCTTTATACTGCAAACCAGAGTTAAGATGAATCTTTCTCTTATCAACTATTAAACAATATATCTTAAAGTTCAGGACACCGAGCCTGTTTAATATCCTTGATCGTAGGTCCTCGCGTTTTCCAATCTTTGAAGACTTCAGTTCACTATCTGGAAAATGCTTTAGTCTGACGACTAGTCGGTCAGTCTCTACTATAGGGTTTCCTGTTGACTGACCATCTATTACTAAATTTGTTCTGAGAAATGATTGGGTGCAAATTCTGTGCAAATAAAAAAAGGGTTTCGGGCAAATAGCCTGAAACCCTTTCTTCTCGCGTGGTCCCACCAGGGCTTGAACCTGGGACCCCCTGATTATGAGTCAGGTGCTCTAACCAACTGAGCTATAGGACCAATGTTCCGTTGCCGGAACGAAAGTGGGCAAAACTACGAAACTTTTGAATTCAGTATGAGGTGTTTTAAGTGGTTTCAGAGAATTCCGGGATGCTGACCCACCCCTTCTATGACTGGCTGCAGGTTAATGATTGTCATTACCCGTATCCAACCTCCGCCAGACTGCTTCCACAACGCGGTTGCAGCGGACGAGGTGGAAACCAAATACCAGATCGCCTTTGTAGTGCTGACTCAAATGGTCGCGGAGCATCTCACGGGCCCGACTAAGGCGCACCTTGACGTTGCTCTCCGAAATGCCGAGAACATCCATGGTTTCCGCGACGGATAGGCTTTCCATCTCGCGCAGCACAAAGGTGAGCCGGTACTTCTCCGGCAATCGTAGAAGGGCCTGTTCCAGCGCCCGCCCCAATTCCCTGTTCATCACCACTGTCGCAGGGGTCCTGAAATCGCTATCACTTTGCTGCATCTGTCCATATTTTGTTTCAAGTGCTTTTTCCTTCAGTTTCTGCCGCCTGAGGTGTTGCAGACATTCGTTGATCATGATCCGTGTGAGCCAGGTACTGAAGAGCGACCTGTACCCAAAGCTTTCCAGATGATGCCAGGCTTTGATATAGGCGTTCTGCATCAGATCCTCTACCTCGTGCTCATCACCAACGATCGACATGCCCACCCGGTACATTCTGGGGTTATACCGGCGCATCAGGATCTCAAAATCATTCTTTCTCCCCGCTAAAATCCTGCTGATAATTTCCTCATCCGAAAGCCTTTCGTGCAGCACTTCCAGGTTTGTTGTCTTCATATCTTTTGTTTGGATGCTCGTAAGAACCAAAAGTTACAAAAATTCCCTGCTCTGGCTTCCACCACGCTCTTTGTAACGTAAGGTGCTCTACCGGATCAAACAGGAAAACATTATCATGTTGTACACCATCATCGCCATCTTTGCACTCGCTGCCATACTGGGTATGGTGCTGCTCTCATATGTGCTTCGCAAAAAAACCACTCCAAAAGCTGTAATGATCGGACATGGGCTGTTTGCCGCTACTGCGCTGGTGCTCCTGCTGGTCTATACATTCGATCACCAGCCCGGACCTGTAGAAAGTCTGATCCTGTTCGTCATTGCAGCACTCGGCGGTTTCATCCTTGTGGCAAAGGACCTTACCGGGAAAGAGATTCCAAAATGGCTGGCGGTAGTTCACGGACTGACTGCCGTTGCGGGGTTCATCCTGTTACTGGTATTCACCCTGAACGCGTAGTGATCGCATGCCTGCCATCTAACCCAGCTTCACGGAGGTCATGGTCAGGGAGCCGCCTACTGCTTTATCATTAAAGAAGCTGACCGAATCGCGGGAGGTCTGCAGGCTCAATGTGTAGAGCAAGGGCAGGTAGTGTTCCGGAGTGGGAATAGCCAGTTGGGCAGGGCGCCCCAGGGAGGAATAATTGATGAGCGGCTGGTGATTGCCTGATGTGATCAGAGATTTAAACTGTTCGTTGATCCCTGTGGCCCAGTCGAAGCCGAAGTTGTCCTCTCCCAGCCTGTCCCAGGCCACCAGTCTGAGATTATGCACCATATTACCGCTACCAATGATTAGTACACCTTTTCTGCGCAATGCCAATAGTTCACGGGATAATTCATAGTGCCACTGTGGGCCTTTTGTATAATCGATACTGAGCTGGAACACGGGTATGTCGGCGCCGGGATACATATGCCTTACAACCGTCCAGGTGCCGTGGTCGAGCCCCCAGTCGTGGTCCAGTTCCACTTTGGCAGACTTCAGCAGGCCGGCTGTTTCCCTGGCCAGTGCCGGATGTCCTGGTGCGGGATACTGCACTTCGAATAGTTCGCGAGGGAAACCCCCGAAATCATGGATGGTCTTTGGGAACTCCATCGCAGTGATCTTAGTCCCTTTGGTGAACCAGTGTGCGGAGATCACCAGCACTGCCGCAGGCTTAGGGATTTGTTGTCCCATTGCCTTCCAGTTGCGACTAAACCCGTTGTCTTCGATGCCATTCATGGGAGAACCATGTCCGATGAAGAGTACGGGCATCAGCTTGTCCTGTTCCGGAAGGCCGCTGGTGAAGGCTCTGAATGCCGACAGGGTAGTAATTCCCGCTGCCCCGAGGAGTATGGTCCGGAGGAAGTCTTTCCGCTGCATATCAATCTGCTAATTGTAAAAGCTCCTCCAAATTTAATGAATGTGTGTACATGTTTATTCGTCCTTCTTCGTCGCGCGGCCAGGATTCCCGGGGCTTATCCCAGTAAAGCTCTACGCCGTTCTGGTCCGGATCCCGCAGATAGAGGGCTTCGGAAACTCCGTGATCGGAAGCGCCGTCAAGTTGCCATTCCGCTTGCAGCAGACGTTTGAGAATATCTGCAAGGTCTTTTCTTGTAGGATATAATATTGCCAGGTGATACAGTCCCACACCCCTGGCTGGTGCCGGAGGCGCTCCCTTACTCTGCCAGGTATTCAGCCCGATATGGTGGTGATAGCCCCCTGCTGATACGAAGGCCGCCTGATCGCCATAGAGCTGGACCAGTTCGAATCCGAGCAATCCCACATAGAAGTCCAGGGCACGCTGCAAGTCAGCCACTTTGAGATGGACGTGACCAATAGAGGTAAGCGGTGGTATTTTATATCCAGCATCCATAAAGAACAATTTGCGATTATTTCCACAAAGTTCCGCTTAAATCCATTCGGATTCGGTATTTAACATATCGAGTAGCCCAATAAGAGAATAGGCCTGACAGATTTGAATGCTATCTGACCTCATACGAAAACCCCTGTAGCTATTGCCCGGGGGTTAAACGGATTGCAGGCTCAGGGCCGCTATAGATATTTATAACTAACGGCTAGTGGTGAGCTCCCGTGGTTCCTCAACTATTAGCTGACGACTAAAACCTGTAAGCTTTGTCCATAGTTTTATAATAACGAGGTGGGGGATTCGGGCGAACTTTGCAGGTAAATGATGTGTTATGGCGGAAGAAAGGCTGGAAATACCGTTGTTGCATGTGGATAGTGATCATTGTGCAATGATCGTTCAGAAGGGGCTGAAGGAAATTGAAACGGTGCAGGATGTAAAAGTGGATCTGAATAACCAGCGTGCGGTGATCACGACTACCGACGCGGAGGAGCTTACACCATTAGCGGTGAAGCGTATCCGTGAGCTGGGCTATGATGTTCCGACAATAAAAAAGACGCTGCCGGTGACAGGCATGACCTGTGCCTCCTGTGCCTCCAGCGTGGGAAGCATCCTGAGCTATCAGCCCGGGGTGGTTACTGCGGCCGCCAACTATGCCAACAATAGTGTGAGCTTCGAGTACGTGGCAGGCATGATCGATCCTGCAGAACTGAAAGCAGCCGTTCAGGCTGTGGGGTATGATATCATTATTGACGAAACAAGTTCTGCCACCGAAAGCCTGGAAGCCCTCCAGCAAAAACAGGCACGCATCCTGCAGCGCAATACCATCATTTCGTTGATTCTGGCTCTGCCCCTTGTGGTTATCGGGATGTTTTACATGGACCTCCCCTACGCAAACTATATTATGTGGGCACTAGCGACTCCAATCGTTCTGGTGTCCGGTCGCCGATTCTTCATCAATGCCTGGAAGCAAACCAGGCACCGATCTGCGAATATGGATACACTGGTGGCGATGAGCACCGGTATCGCCTACCTCTTCTCGGTGTTTAATACCTTATTTCCTGAGGTCTGGCATGCGCAGGGCTTGCATGCTCATGTCTACTTTGAAGCTGCAGGTGTGATCATTGCTTTCATCCTGCTGGGAAGGTGGCTGGAAGAAAGAGCGAAGGGTGAGACTTCATCGGCTATTAAGAAACTGATGGGATTGCAGCCGGATACCGTGACCCGGATTCTGGCGGGTGGGGTTCAGGAATCGGTTGCTCTTTCGCAGGTGAGGCAGGGCGACCTGTTGCTGGTGCGGCCAGGAGAGCGGATTGCAGTAGATGGACTGATCGTGGATGGAAGTTCTTTTGTAGATGAAAGCTCCCTGACAGGAGAACCAATAGCCGTTAGAAAAGAGCAGGGAGAGAAAGTTTATGCGGGCACCATCAACCAGAAAGGAAGTTTACGGTTCCGGGCGGTGAAAGTGGGCAGCGATACCGTGCTGGCACATATCATTCAAGCCGTAAAAGAGGCGCAGGGAAGCCGGGCACCTGTGCAGCAACTGGTGGATAGAGTCGCGGCCATCTTTGTACCGGCGGTTATCGGTATCGCCGTGCTGACGCTGATCGTCTGGCTGATCGTTGGAGAGAACGGGTTCACCCAGGGCTTGCTGGCGATGATTACCGTTCTTGTTATTGCCTGTCCCTGTGCGTTAGGATTGGCGACTCCCACCGCCATCATGGTGGGTGTGGGCAGGGGTGCTTCCAATGGCATTCTGATCAAAGATGCACAGAGCCTGGAGCTAAGTCATAAGATCGACACGATACTACTGGATAAAACAGGGACGATTACAGAAGGGAAACCGCAGCCGGGCAGCATCACCTGGAAAGACGGAGCAGACCCGGACCGACTGGGTGCCATACTTTACAGCCTCGAATTGCAATCGGAACACCCGGTGGCGGAGGCCATCGTCAGCTACAACAGAAAGAGGGGATTGAAAGCAGTGGATATCGGGCATTTTGAAAGCCATACAGGTAAAGGTGTATCGGGCATTTTGGAGGGAACAGTTTATCTGGCGGGGACAGAGAAGTTCCTGCGTGACCAAAACATTAGTTTCCCGGAAGAGCTGCTTCAGGCGGCAAACAGTCCGGAAGCACAGGCGGGCACCAACATCTGGTTTACTGAGAACGGAATAGCCGTGGCGCTGGTGACTGTTACAGATGAAATCAAGGCGAGTTCAGCTGCAGCTATCCGGCAGTTGAAGCTGATGGGCATTACACCTTATCTCGTATCGGGCGATCGTACAGCAGCGGCTCAGTTGGTAGCAGACAAGGTGGGTATTGAACACGTGATGGCGGAGACCCTTCCGGCCGACAAAGCAGAGCTGGTTCGGAAACTACAGACGGAAGGTAAAGTAGTGGCGATGGTGGGTGATGGTATCAACGACAGCGAGGCCCTTGCTCAGGCTGATGTCAGCATCGCCATGGGTAAGGGTACGGATATTGCAATGGATGTGGCGAAGATGACCTTAATATCTTCAGACCTTGGGAGCATTCCCAAAGCCATCCGGCTCTCGCAACAGACCGTGAAGATCATCCGGCAGAACCTGTTCTGGGCCTTCATTTATAACGTCATTGGCATTCCCCTGGCAGCCGGAATACTGTACCCTTTCAACGGATTCCTGCTGGATCCAATGATCGCGGGCGCGGCCATGGCATTGAGTAGTGTCAGTGTGGTGAGCAACAGTCTTAGACTAAAGTGGATGAAACTCTAATTATAAAACGAGCGGTGATGAACCGCCCATAAAACTTTGAACATGCGTCAGTTAAAATTCAAGACCAATATCACCTGTTCGGGATGCGAGGCTAAAGTAACACCTGTACTGAACAGTACCTTCGGAGAGGGCAACTGGAAAGTTGACGTCAATACCCCGGAAAAAATTCTGGTGGTTACGAAGGAAGATGTGCAGCCGGAAGAAGTGAAAAAGGCCTTGCGGAAAGTAGGGTTTCAGGCCGAGGAACTGGCCTAGCCCGTCGCGTTCTGTTTTGCCTTTGGCGGAATAAGTTGCTAGCTTTGGAAGGCAAAGTATCTATCAATGAAAGCAGAACAGGAGTACATGCAGGATATCGCGGAGATCCGCACCATGATGGAGCGATCTTCGCGATTTCTATCTCTTTCGGGCTGGGCGGGCATTATGGCTGGTATTTATGCGCTGGCTGGTGTCTGGGTTGCTGTTAGTATTCTTGGATTCCATCCCAACAGGATGGTCTACCATTTTGGAACTGCATCAGAACGTTTACAATTACTGGGGATGGGTGCCGTGGTAATGGTGCTGGCGATCAGCACAGCCATGCTCTTATCTTCAAGGAAGGCAAAATCAAAGGGAGAGAACGGCTGGAATGCTACATCCCGGCGCTTGCTATTTAACATGGGTGTCCCCCTGGTTGCCGGCGGGGTGCTGATACTGATCCTGTTTCAGAACGAGCTTGCCGGACTGGTGATCCCCTGCACACTAGTGTTTTATGGTCTGGCGCTTTTCAATGCCAGCAAATACACACTGGATGAGGTGCGCTACATGGGGTTGATACAGACCGGTCTGGGATTGCTTGCGGCCGGGTTTATTGAGTTCAGTGTAATACTCTGGGCGGTGGGCTTCGGGTTGGTGCATATCGGTTATGGCATTTATATATACTTCAAGTACGACAAGTGAAGATCCCGATCAATGGCTTACATAAGGCTCTGGAGAGCAGGATCCGGCTTGGGATCATGTCGGCGCTGGCGGTCAACACCACCCTTGATTTTAATGCGCTGAAGGAATATCTCAGTGTGACCGACGGCAATCTGGCCAGCCATCTGAAAGGACTGGAGAAAGAACAGTTCATCACAGTGGAAAAGTCATTCATTGACAGGAAGCCAAATACCCGATACAGTATGACCACTACTGGTCGTCAGGCCTTTAGCGATCATCTGAAGGCACTGGAGGAAATCATACGGCAGAGCAACTAAAAAACAAGGCTCGCTTCAGTGAAAGAAGTGTGCCCGGTAGGTAATTACCCAAAAAGATGATGCGATAGAAACGGGATATCTGGTTCCGCAACCCCTTACCGATTGATTTCTACAGACTCGCAAGAAAGGTGATCAATGGCAGGGTTTTAATGGGCTATGGAAAAACATTTCGCTATGAAAAACGAGAACCAAAATCGCCAGAACCAAAACCGTGAAAACGACAACCGCGGCAATGAGCAGCAGCAACAAAGCCGTCAGAACCAGAGCAATCAGCAGAATCCGAATCGTCAGAATCAGCAAGGCCAGCAGCAAGGTCAGCAAAACCAGCAGGGTCAGCAAAACCGTGGCACCCAGCAGGGCCAGCAGGAGCGCAACCAGTAAGAACTTCCTGGTGCAGGAAAATGACAACAGGGTCGCTGGCGCGACCCTGTTGTCATTTCATTAAGTCCCGTGATCGCTGCCGATAACCTGAGAACCTAATCCCATTTAACCGCGATATTTGCAACTGAAAAAAGCGGAGCCGTTCAGTTGCAGTACGGACAGTATTCAAAACCGCTGGCGACTAGTACATGATCAAAGGAATCAGACATATCATTTTCGACCTTGGGGGCGTGCTGCTCAATATTGATTATCAGCTTACAGAAACAGCCTTTGTGGAATTGGGCATTACCAATTTTGCTGAGCTGTACTCGCAATTGAAACAGACACCGGTTTTTGATGATTTTGAAACCGGTAGACTGTCTCGTGCTGAGTTTGTACGCGCTCTCCAGGATCTGGCACCCGTGCCCCTGACAGAGGAACAGGTGTGTGCCGCCTGGAACGCTATGTTGTTAGACCTGCCTCTGCGCCGGTTACAACTGCTGCAGCAATTAAGGATCCATTACGATCTGATCCTGTTGAGCAATACCAACGAGGTGCACGAGGAAGCCTTTAACCGCATCATCCTCGACAGTCACGGAGCGAACCTGGGAACCTATTTCGACAAAGTATATTATTCCCACCGGGTGGGCATGCGCAAGCCTATGCAGGATCTGTTTCGCCGCGTGCTGGAGGAGAACGGATTTCTGGCGCAGCATACCCTGTTTATTGATGACAGTCCGCAGCATATCGAGGCTGCGAAGGCTACGGGTATTCACGCGGTGTATCTTGAAAAAGGGATGACCATAGAGGATGATATATTCAAACCTAAAGCATAGCAAAAGCCCCCGTAGGACTACAGGGGCTTTTTTCCATTCTCTATTATGATGATTACCAAATCCGGTTTCGCGAGTTCCTGAACTCTTTGGGCCGCACTACGGTGAAAACCCTGGAGATATTAAACCCGAAATGAATATCGCCCTTTCCCCAGTTGCCAAACGTTTGCCCTATAACATGCCGTTCGGTTACCGCTGTCGAATTAGACAGCATTAACTGGAATACGTGGCCACCGGTTTCAATATCGAAGCCCACTGTAAGCGAGTTCTTCGTTTTGTTACCAAAAGGATCGTTCAACTGGTATTCAGGGAGCTGGAAATAGTATTCAGCGTTCAGTGAGATCCTGTTGGAAAGCTTTAGTCTGCCGCCTATGCCAAGTGCCAAAACATCATTGGGCTCGGCTACGGTTTGCACGAGATTGTAATGGATATGCGTAGGCATCAGCTGCAACGACAGTGCGGAGCTAAACTTCCTGGCCAGTAAGAGCTGATTGACAAAGGCCATGCGGTTGGTGAAGTAGTACTCTGTTCCCGGGGGAATGATCACCTCATCGTCCTGAACGGAGATTCCTCCCAGATAACTCAGGCTGACCGGCATGGAATTGTCTTCCTTCTGACGTAAGATACGAACTTTTGCGAATCCATCGTATTCTTTCAAATAAGAGCTTCTTCCGATCCCGATCATCAGCCAATCGGTGATGCCATAGTCAAAGCCGATACGGGTGACGGCATTATCGAGCCCAAAGAAGTCTTTAAACCCTTCATTGATCCGGCCAAACCTGTGGTTGACCCGGAAATCGAGTACACCTCTTCCTACGTTTTCAATGCTATGGCCATTGGCAATTCTTGTCGTCTTGAAAGTAGCAGTTGTAACTCCCTTACCTGCGGGCGCTGCAGTTTCCTCTTCCAGCAGTTCCATGAGGTCATCGTCGCTTGTGGTATCTGTTTGGGCGTGGGTGCTTAAAGCCCCGATAGTTAAGCTGGCGGTCAGTATCAGAACCTGTCTGAATTTCATGTTTTGGTTAGTATTTAGACTTTGAGATTGATTACCGGGCCATTAACTGGCTGTTGACGGTAACCTCGATCTTGTCAGCAATCTTGCTGGCTACCATTGATGGGATCTTGATCCCGTAATCAGCAGGGCGCACATCGAACTTTGCTGTGGTTGTCACCTGCCGGCCTTTGATCGTAATCGTTCCCGGCACCGTCACCACTTTGGTGACACCATGAATAGTGAGCTTACCGGAGGTCTGCACCTTATAGGTGCCGTCCTTTTTGAAGTCAACCCCACTAAGGTCTGTGATCTTTCCCTTGAATTCTGCCTTGGGAAACTGGTCGCTTTCCATGTAGTTTTCATTGAAATGCTCCTGCATGAGGGCTTTCTCAAACTTGAAGCTTTTGATCGGAACGATGAAGATCAGCTCACCGGTCTGCGCATCCATCACACTGGAAACATCATTATTGAAAGCCTCAATATTTTCAACGGGCGTAGACGAGAAGAAAGTGATTTTCCCCGTACGCGTCATATACTTCTGTGCTTCGCTCTGGAACGCCAGTCCCAGCAGACAAAGACTTAAGACGATGATCTTTTTCATATGCATATATAGTTTTTTTAGGTTTAGTTATCCAGGGCACCCTGATGGATCCAGGCGATGATTTTCTGACGATCACAGAGCGGCAGTAACGGTCCATCCTGGGGCATGGGCTGAAAGCCGGGTTCGTGATTGATGGCACCGGGGATACGGTGTGCCCAGTTCTTAACCCCCTGGTAGTTGTCAAACTTCTTTGCGCTGCCGCCACCGCCCGTCTGGTGACAGGGAGCCTTGACACAGTAGGTGTTCAGTAGCGGTTGAACCGTTTGTGCAAAGCTAACACTGGTGGTATCACAGCCACCTCCGCCCGGAGGTGGAACGTAGAGTTCTTCCCAGGAATCGTTATAACAACCGGCCAGAAAGACTGCGACTACAACTGTAAGAAACCCCGTGGCAAACAATTTGGTATTCATGAATTATTGAAACGGTTTAAATCAATTTAAGCATTAATTATCAGGAAACCCGGAGGCTATCCATTTTTCGATCTGGCGGATCTCACAGTCCTGGAGCTTATTACCACCCTGTGGCATGGCATTGTAGCCCTGCTGATGTTTTATAGCTCCAAGAAACCTGCCAGACTGAATAGCAGCCACGACACCCTGATAGGAATCGTAGTTGTAACCTGCTGAAGGCAGATTGGTATTGTGGCACCCACGGCAATGCGAATTCAGGATGGGCTGAATGACTGCTGCGAAAGAGAAGTTGGTTGTATCGCAGCCCTTGGGCGGACAGTTGGTGGTATTCGGAGCGCCCTGGTCGATCCAGTTCCTGATCAGCGCAATCTGTTCGTTCGTCAAAGGATCGTAGGGCGGTGGCGGCATTCGTTTATCGTGATCATCTTCCGTGATCTTCTCATACAGCTCACTATCTTCTGCGTCGCCTGGTGTAAAATCCTTAGAGGTAATAGTCTCCCAACTCGTGAACACAAAGCCTTCCTGGTGAGAACTGGCATCGTGGCAACCGCCGCGGGCACAGTTGGTGATGAAGATGGGAAGGATATCGCGCCCGAAGCAGATCGTAGTATCAGCCGATGGCTGGTCACCACCATTATTACCACCATTATTGCCACCATTGCTACTATCGTTACCAGCAGGTGGCTGCGGAGCAGGCATATCCGTTTTGTGCTTGCAGGAAAGCGCGACAGCGGTGGTAAGGAGCAGAAAAGCAAGGGGAACTAAAACAATCTTCATAAACTACTTATCAACCTGAATACAATCCTGAAGCAGGACCACTGTGGTGAAACCATTACAGAAGCCACGGACGGTCATGATTTGACCTGTAGAAGCCTCGAAGCCCACATCTCTCATGGTGCATTGTACACCTGATAGCGGATCAGTGGATTCCAGCAGTAAAACAGTCTTACCATCCTGGTTGGCTGTCACCTCGATTACTTTACCCTTTACCTCGAGCACCTGACCAAGGTAACGCCGATTAGCTTTTGCTTCGTTCTGTAAAAATTCGTCTGCAAGGTCAGTGGCGGTTATCGATGTGGCATTCTGGTCTTCCACCTTCTCATGTGGCTTGTTCCACAGCATATAGGCGGCAGCTCCTCCCATCAGGACGAGGGTGACGATAACCCATATGATGTATTTGCGCTTCATTGGTGAATCAGTTACGCAGCAAATGTAGCAGTAGTTTGAAAGGCCATAAAACGGAACAGGATGAACCGGGAAAAACGCTTGCTCAAAAGGTAAGTGTCCTGCCTTTTCTTAGTGGAGATCTCCGGAAAGCCAGCTTTTGAAATCGGCCGCCCGTTCTGAGCTCACGACGGGTGCTTCTTTTACGGGTGGCTGCAGCCTGATGATGACCCTCGCCTTGGTATAGGTGCGCATTTCTTCTATCGACTTCAGACTGATGAGGTATTGCCGGTTGATCCTGAAGAACTGCTCCGGGTCCAGCATGCCCTCCAGCGCATCCAGATTATGATCCAGCGGATAGCTCCTTCCATCGAAACAGCGGGCAAAGGTGGCCTTGTTCTCACTGTAACAATAGGCGATCTGCTCCACCAGCACGGTCTTGATGTGCTCACCGAAGCGAACCATAAAGCGCGTTTTATAAGCCGGCTTTCCGGATTCCAGTGTAGCGGTGTCTTTCAACCAATCCTTAAGCTGCGCCAGCTTTTGGAAAGCCTGTTCGAGGTCCTGCTTCTTTACAGGCTTCAACAGATAGTCGAGACCCGAAGTCTTGAACGCTTCGAGCGCATACTGGTCGTAGGCAGTGGTGAAAATAACTGGTGCCGGAACCTTCACCTGCTTCAACAGATCGAAGGCTGACCCATCAGCCAGGTGGATATCCATGAATACCAGCTCTGGCGCCGGATGATCCCTGAACCAGCTTGCAGCAGCATCAATACTATCCAGCACCGCAACGATCTCTGCACCAGGTGCGGTTTCCAAAACCAGCTTCGACAGCCTCCGGACTGCTGGTTGTTCATCTTCTATGATCAGTATCCGCTTCATAAGAGTGGCAGTGTTACAAGATACTCGTTATTCGCTTCAGAAATCAATGCCTCCCGGTCCGTCAGCAGACTGTACCGCTTCCGGATATTCTGGATACCCAGGCCGGCCCCTGCCTCTTTGCTTTGTTTGGGACGAATGGGATTCCGGATCGTCAGTTGCTGATGATCGGCTTCTATGGTAATGACGAGAGGCTGCGATCTGGAGACCACATTGTGTTTGATGGCATTCTCGACCAGCAACTGTAGAGCCAGCGGCACGATCTTCCGGGAGTGCATCACCTCAGCCGGAATATGGGTTTTTAACTGCAGCGCTTCTCCAAACCGGCTTTGCTGTATGTACATATAGGTGTCGATCACTTTGAATTCCTCCTTAAGGGGAATCAGGTCCTGATCCTTAAACAGCAGCATGTGCCTGTAGAGATCGGAGAGCCGAACGGTATAATCGATGGCTGCTTCCTTGTCTTCTTCAATCAGGTTTACGAGAGTATTGAGACTGTTAAAGAGAAAATGCGGATTCACCTGGCTCTTCAGATGCTCGTACTCAAACTGCATTCTTTCCTTCTGCAGGCGGGAGACCTTGCGGATGCTTCGTTCCCTGACTCTGACCAGGAATACAGAGAGCAGGATGAGACCGGTAAGTGCGAGAAGGATGAACCAGGGACTTTGCCAGTAGGGACGGGTGATGGTGAACGAATAGCTATCTTCCCCTGCATGTAGAAAATTCGGGTTCAGGGCTACCTGTACACGAAACGTGTAATCGCCCGGGGGCAACTGAGCAAAGGGTATCTCCGCATCGCTGGTATAGATCCAGCGTTCTTCATATCCTTGCAATTTGTAGCGGTAATACTGTTTGCCCGGATTGACGAAGTTGAAAGTTTCGAATCGCAGACTGATATGATTCTCATCGTGGGTAAACTGGTTTCTGCTGAGGCCTACCGGGTGGAAAAACAAAGCCAGGGCCGAGATGGTCACCTGTGGCTGTATAGCATGATCCGCCGCTCCTGCTGGCACCAGGATCAGGCCATCCTCGAAGGGTACGTATACATTGCCGGCAGCATCACTGGCGATGTTGTTCAGCACCGGAGATGTGGAATTAAGTTCCGTTCCGTAACGCTTGTGGAGGTGCCTGACCTGCAGTCGATCCAGGTGCAGGATATCGATACCGGACCTGTTCACGACTACCAGACCATTCTTTCCTGCGGCTGCGAGTGCAGTAACCTCTGATTCCAGCAAACCTTGTTCCTGGCCAAAAGGTTTCCAGGAGGTGCCGTCGTATCGAAGAAGCGATTGCTCCAGTGTGCCGGCCCAGATATGCCGGCTGGCATCGCCGGCGATACTATATACAACCTGACTATTGAACCCTGAGGTGGAATCCCAGCGATGGAATGTCTTACCATCGTACATGGAAATACCACCCCCGTCGGTAGCGAGCCAGACATTATCCCTGTTGTCGGGATAGATCTGGTAGACATAATCACTGCCTATGCCAGCCCTTTTATTGTGATGTCGGAAGTGTTGGACATTCAGGTCCTTTCCAGGCAGCACCAGTAGTTCCTCGACACCATGCAGACTGGCTACCCAGATGCGGTCGCGGACGCCGGAAACACTTAGGATCAGTCCTTCGCCGATAGGTCCAATCTGTCGGATGCGGTTCAACCGGCCACCATCGAAACAAAACAAACCACTGTTGAAGGTGCCTATCCAGAGGCGGCCATCGGCATCAGGGAACATGCATGTAACGGTATCAGGAACCTCCAGGAGTTTTGCGGGTAAAGAGCCTGGTTTCCAGGTGAAGATTCTATTATTCTGGGTATAAAAAATGGTCTCACCCGAAGCTGCAAGGGCAGTAGTCCGGGTAAGCCGGAAGTCTGGGAGTTTAATTGCCCTTGCATAGGAAGCCGTGATCCGGAGTAAACCTTTGTCGGTAGCGCACCAGATGGTACCGGAGGCATCCCGCGCGAGCTTTCTGGGACGGACGTCTGTTAGCTCCGTGGGTGTTACGCAGATTTTACCCTTTTGGAAACTTAGCTCAAGAAAAAAACCGTCCTCTGTGACGGCTACTGCTTCATGGCTGTTTAAAGGCATCACATCATTCACCTGACCCCAGGTCCATTCCGTTTCCGGCAGAATGGTCCTCCGGTCGCTCAGATGATACAGCGCAACACCGCCCTCATGAGCACCCAACCAGCACCAGTCAGTTTCCGGAAGTTTTCTGACCACCCTGATCAGATTGTCCGGCAATCCTTCTGCCAGGCCAACATAACTGAGCGACGGCTGCTCACCCCTGAGCTGAAAGACACCCATACCACGGTCGCTGGCAAAAAGGAGGTATTCATCGGTGGCGACTGCGTTATAAATAAACTCATCAAGCAGACCTGCCGAGTGGTCGAGCAGGAAGCTGCCACCGGGAAACCGGATCTGCAGCCCATCTTCCTCTGAGGTCAGCAACAGGAAAGGCCCATGGCCGGAGAGTGAGGTGATGGTGGAACTGGCCGGTGGCGCTTCAGAAACCGATTGAAAACTATCCTGCAGACAGGCGGCGATCCTTCCGTTTTCATATCCGGCCAGAATTGTTCCTTCATACTGTCCGATGCTTGTAGCAGCCAGGGGATTGGAAGTGGGAAGCTGTTGGAAAGTAGTACCATTGAACCGGTAGACCCCCTTATCGGTTGCCAGCCAGAGATAGCCATTGGCTTCGTAATAAAGATCATTAACCGCGATGGGAACATTCGAGTCCTGCAGCCAGAGCTCCTGGGTGAGCGGTGATTGTGCGAGCGACCGGAAGACACAACCAAAGAGCAGTAAAACCGAGAGCAGCCGGATCATCGTGTAGAATTCCTTGGGATGAGTTCAGCCTTAACAGAAACCTGGATCTCCGGAGAGAGCTTCTCATTGACAACCTTGGGTATTTTGATATTGTGGTCTGCAAGCTGAACAGTAAAATTGGAAGAAATCCTTAGCCGTCCGTCTTTGTTGATGACTGTTGCGCGGATGATCCGTTCCTGCTCGATACCGTGTATGGTAAGTTTCCCTTTTGTGCGCACCTCGTAGGTGCCTTCCCTGGTCAGATCCACGTGCTCAATGATCTTTCCTTTGTAGGTAGCTTCTGGAAAGATGCCGGATTCCATATAATTTTCATTGAAATGTTCCCGCTGCAGCGGGCTGTTGAAGCCCATAAAGGAGATCATGCTGATCTTGAAGGCAAAACTGAGCTTGCCGGCATCGAGCACTCCGATTAATTGATTGGACGAGGCGTGAATCAGTTCCTGCGGAGCCTCGGAATTGAAGGCTACGTAGCCCTCCCGGGTTTCAAACAAATGCTGACCCGATACCGGAACGGAAACGTATAATAAAGCGAGAATAAAGAATAACCGGCTCATATTCACATGAATGTAAAGTTAAGTCTTTGAAGCTGCAACCAAAGCCCGTTTTACCAGGGCTTAGGGAAGGTTAGCCCTCAGCCCAGCCATTAAATTGGTACGAATCTTGATTTAAATGAGCTATGTCGAGATTATTGACTGCGATATTCGCTTGTTTGTCTTTGAGTCTGCAGGCTCAGGAGGCGGACACCCTGTTACTGGTACGGCTGAATGAGGTGGAGGTGAAAAGCACCCGTGAATGGGCAAGTAACGAGGAGCGGTACCGCTTTAATCAGACCCGCTATTATGTTACCACCATACTGCCCTATGTTCATGCGGCGACGGAGCTATTCCTGGAAATGGACAGCACCCTTTCCGGCGATCTGCGAGGCCGGGAACGTCGCAGGTATGTGAAGCAGCAGGAGGCCGTGGTGCGGGCAAGATTTGAGGACCAGATCAAAGATCTGAATGAAACGCAGGGCGTATTGCTGATAAAACTGATCGCGCGGCAGACGGGGTTGAATATTTATAGTATACTGAACGAATTCAAGAACCCCCTGACGGCAATGAAATGGCAGGCCTGGGCGAAGGTGAACGGATTCAGCATTGCTAAGAAATATGATCCTGCAGATGAGCCCCTGCTGGAATCTGTAATGGTGAGTCTGGGATATCCTTAGCCATGTTTCGTAAGGGCCATAGAAAAAGTGAAGTACAAAGGCGATCATCGTCCCCTGAAACTTCACTTTTTTTAAATCTCATTTACCCTAACGGGCCTTCTATTCCGTGGCTTGTTCCCATCTGCTGGGCGTATGGGTTCTCGCGGCACCTGCCTCAGGCACGGGCTTGGTCATCAGGGCGGCGGCCGCCTCACCAAGACCCAGAATCAGGTGTGGCAGATAGACAAAATCAGCGAATCCGAAGATCCATGGAGAAGCTGCCAGGAACAAACCGCCAAGAATATCCAGCACGATGTGTGCTCGCATGGACAGCAGTTTGAAGGCACCAAACTCATAATTCGTGGCGGCGCTATAGAGCAACACACCTATACCAAGACAAACGGGCACCCAGGTTTCCGGTCCGTTTTGAGAAAATCCTAATATCCAGGGCGAGACGATGAGGATCATACCCATCAGGTAGTCCAGCACGGCATGCCATCTTGTGGGAATAAATCGCATAACACAGGTTTTAGTTCAGATTAATCTGAAAAGACTCGTGCCAGGGGGAGATTTGAAGAGTGTCACCATGGTATCATAAGCATATCATCACGGTATCACCATGGAGTCATCACGGAGTCATCCCCCTTTGATCGTTTACCTGGACAATTGGCATTTACCGGTATATGAAGGCGAAAAATGGCTCCGCATTTGCCGTGCCAGAGATTTTCTATCCGGATCAGGCTTGCTTTTGATATGGTAGCGCTACTACTGCTACCAGTTTTCAATAAGAAAAGGAGTTAAATTCCGCGAGAGGCGGGATACGAGGGCGGCTCTACCGGGAAACGACACGCTGGGGCTCTAAAACATAGCTGCGGATGGCAGAAAACCGATAGACCCGCACGGCAACAAGCTGATCCTCATGATAATGGAACTTAACGAGGCCCTTGTCTGTTTTAAAAACATCCGGCTCATCCGTTGGCTCCAGGTTATAAGTTCTTTCATCAATTGATAGACTCGAGCCCTCGAGGCTGATACTTCCGGTGGCTGTTTTCAGATGGGCTGTTCCGATTTGAAAGTTATCTCCCGCCTGAGGAGTGATATGTACTTTATTATATCTGAATTCCTGTCCAAAAGCGAACGCAGGAAGCAACAGTAAAAGGGAGAAGATCGTCTTCATTTGATTATATTATAGGTCAAAGATGCGTTTACAGTTTCTGACACAACGGTTTTAATGCAGCGTTAACGACTGCACTGCAATTCATTAACAAGTCGTGTGGAAATGATTAAAAAATCAGACCTGCAGCGGCTTTCGCTGATCAATTACCCGATAACTGGTGGAGAAAGTGCCGGACAGCATAGGTGGAAATCTGTCCGCCCGGACCGAAAACCGAGTAATCAAATCCGTGTGTGGCCCAGGGGAGCGTTACGAGGAAGTATGGCCTGTTGAATTGATTCAGCTTTTTAATCAGTCGAAGGTTGTGCTCATAGGCTACCAGGGGATCGTTCAGTCCGTGGATCATCAGCGTGGCGGGTGCATTCGCGCCCACAAGATTGGGTGCGGAGGATTGGAGGTACTGTTCCTGTACCTCCTCAGGTTGTCCACCCAGGTAATCTTCCAGGACCGCCCTGCTATCCATTACGAGGGGATTGGCTGGGAGGGTATAACCCCATGCGAGGTCGGCAGGGCCATAGAAGCTTACTACACCCCGGAACTGCCCTGGAAAACGATAAGCGGCCACCAATGCGAGCTGCGCACCTGCGGATCTTCCGAGAAGGAACAAACGGTTGGTATCGATCTTCAGACGCGAGGCGTTCTGTTTCAGGAAGTAGATTGCCTGTGTCACATCCTCGAGCGCCGCAGGAAAAGGATGCTGCGGCGCCTTTCGGTAATTGAGCGCA
>JAEYQO010000088.1 GCA_023409975.1 Bacteroidota bacterium
CTGAACACCTGCGGTATCAAAACGCACCACCAGCGGACCAGCACCCTCGCCGGAAACGATAGATGCACCGTTAGGTAGTGTCCACAGGTAGTCGGCCAGACTATCTGCATTAGCAAAGTATCCCAGCGTCAGGGTATCGTACTGACATACATAAGGCCTTACCTGGGTGATCAGGGCATTGGGTACATAGCTCACTTTTACTTCTACCGGAACACGGTCACTCTCACAACCGGATACGGTCTGAGAAACATACCAGGTAAAGGTGCCCTGTGCATTGGTGCCCGGTGTGGGTGTGAGTGGTGTTCCTACCCCACCTGTGGGGATGCTGTACCAGAGAATATTCTGTCCTGTAGCGATCAGCGGGGCTGGCGTCTCGCCCTGACAATAAACAACAGGAGAAACAACAGTAGGTGGAACAGGTTTAGCCACCACATTGATGGTCACTGGTGCCCTGTCACTCTCACATCCGTTGACGGTCTGAGAAACATAGTAAGTATACGTACCGAACACCTGTGTATTGATCGTTGGTTCTACAGTGCTGCCCACACCACCGACAGGCACAGTGTACCAGGTCAGGTTCTGACCGAATACCGGTATCGTATCGAACACATCATTCTGACAGTATGTAATAACAGGGGCAATCGCAGGAGGATTAGGTGTCTGGTTAATATTAACTTCAACTTCTAGAATTCCGGATGTATCGGGAGCCCCTGTGCTGCCACATGGATAGTCCAGAATCCGTAGTTTGTATATACCGGCGTTATTTGTTTGAGCATTCGGTATCTGGAGTACTGCGTTGGTATCCGAGATACCACCCGGACCAGTCCAGAGGTACTTGGGATTCGGAATGCCAGGTGCACTTCCAACCAACGTGATAGTATCCCCCGTGCAATAGGTGCCTCCACCAGTCGCGCTGGGTACATATTGGATCTTAACGAGGTAATCTTCCGTTTCGCCATAGTTATAAGTGCCACATGCGGTGATAGCTGCAGGGGACGCTGTTTCTTGCGTTACAACTCTGAATCCTGTGATACCACTAGCAGCGTTTGCAGGAACCTGAAACGTACCATTTATTGTGTTGGGGCCTGTCGCTGTAGTCGGCGTGAAGTACACTTTTTCACCAGCGTCAGTAAAATCACCATCGGCATTAAAGTCTACGAATATGGCAGTTCCATTAGTATAGCTACCACCACAGGTACCAACCTGAACAGAAAAGGATACGGTTGATCCTTTGGCAATCACTACCGGTGGGACAATGGTTGTATAGTTGTTGTACATGTTCAACATACTTCCAGGTCCACCTAATGAAGTACAGTTAGTGATGTTGTTCATAGCTCCAATGGAAACGCCAAAGATTTCGGTGTCTCCGGTGTAATTCGCAGCAGAATTACAATAACATGGTGTGACGTTCGAAACAAGTACGATATTTGACGTATCGGATAATCCGGAGTTCATACATATAACGTAGGCTCTATACTCGGTTGGTTGACTTTGTGAGATGATAGGATAGCTATATCCTGTAGCACCCGGAATATCCGACCACGTAGTTGCACAGGCTTGTTTGCTCTGCCACTGAATATTGATATTTCCCTGTAATGAAGTGCCGGTAAGCCCAACAGCAGTAGGGCAACTACCCATTAACGAAGCTGTTCCAGCAGTTGGAGTACCGGAACATGGTGTCGCAGCAACAACCATCAGGTTGTAATCTTCTACTTCGCCGAAGGTCTGACTGTTACAGGCATCGAAGCTGGTCGTTGCGTATACACACCGAACCCGCATCCGCTTATTTCCGGGAGGTGTCGCCATAGGAACAGTAAAGCTGCCGGTAGCCGACGAGTTCGCTGTAAGCGTCGCAGCCGAAGCATATACTTGTTCTCCTGGATCCATGAAACTCCCATTTCCATTATAGTCCACCCAAATTTTTACTCCTTGTTGCCACGGTCCTACTGTAACGGAAAAGTTAACTACTGTCCCCTGAACCGTAGTATGGGTCATAGTAGAAAAGTACATGTAGTTTGTAGATGTATTGTTACACCCGGTATTATTATTGGTGATGTTAGTTGATCCTCCTGTCGTAGAAAATGACTGTATATAGTCGTTAGAGGTGCAACTGGAAGTGTATAAACCGGTCGTACAATAGGTCTGGGCATAAACCTGATTTGCACAAAATGCTGCGACTAGTACCAGTAGAGAGGTAACAATTCTGTTCATTGCTTTTAAAGCTTTTGTAATGTAAGAGTAAATATAAGTATCTTTTTTTCGAATTTAACAGATTCTTGGCCCCAATGCGCCTTAATCCGCTTATTATCTTCGCATCCATGAAATTTCTTATCGCCGGCCTCGGCAATGTCGGACCGGAATATGACGCCACCCGCCACAACATCGGATTCGATGTGGCTGACACCTTCGTGCTCAAACATGGCGGCGCTTTCCGTCTGGACCGCCACGCATGGGTGGCAGAATGTAAATGGAAAGGCAGAATTTTTATCGTTGTCAAACCCACCACCTACATGAATCTAAGCGGGAAAGCGGTGAGATACTGGCTTGAAAAAGAGAAGATTAGCATAGAAAACCTGCTTGTCGTGATGGACGAACTGGCTTTGCCCCTGGGAAGACTTCGTCTCAGGGCAGGAGGAAGCGATGCCGGCCACAACGGTCTTAAAAGCATCAACGAGCTACTAAACACCAACCAGTATCCAAGACTGAGGTTTGGAATAGGAAATAATTTTCCGAAGGGAAGGCAGGTTGATTACGTATTAGGGAAATGGACAGAAGATGAACTTCCTGTCATTAAGGAGAAAGTTCTGACGGCCGCAGAGGTCATTGAATGTTTTGCCACACAGGGAATCGCAAAGGCTATGAGCCTATACAACAAAGGCTAAAATGGAAAATCCCCAGGCCTCTGTCCGACAGTGCCTGGGGGCTTTCTGGTATAAATCGAGCTTCATATGAATAGTCGCAACTACTATGCCAGAAATTGCCTGTATGAGCTCCTGTCAAAGCTTTCTATCCGAACATTTTGTCGTTATCCCTGAGATACACTTTAGTGTTTTACTATATCTGAGATTGTGGGCTAGTGGCTACCAACTTACGTAGGGCACGGTTTTTATATGTTATAAGTCATAATGGAGAATTTATGGCTACCGTACACGCAGTAAGAGTTCCGTTCCACATTCACTCCACAGATGGGGAAATTTCCGGATACGCCGTCGGCGAATCACTTGAAGCCTATTCTGTCTTTGAAGTCCGTCTAAAAACAGGCGAAATCTTCAATATTGAAGCCATCCCCTCTGCTAAAGGGTTTTTCTGGTTCAGCTTTGAAGCACCATCTATTACTCCGATCATCGGTAGATCTATCGAGACCTGGTTTAAAAACTAACAGCCTCTGAACGCTCTCCTGCCAGCCGGGCACAGCTTTATTGTTCTGCAATACGCGACTTTGAAACCCGGCAATTATGATCAACGATCTCTGGTACAAAAACTCAATCATCTACAGTCTCGATATTGAAACTTTTCTGGATGCCAACGGCGACGGAACTGGCGACTTCGAGGGTCTCTGCAACCGACTGGATTATATCCAGGCACTGGGTGTAGATACCATCTGGCTTGCACCTTTCCAACCTACTCCCAATAAGGATAATGGTTATGATGTGCGCGACTACTATGGCGTAGACGCTCGCCATGGTTCCTCAGGCGACTTTGTCGAATTCATGTATCAGGCCAAAAGACGCGGACTGAAGGTGCTCATTGATCTCGTCGTCAACCACACTTCCGACCAGCACTTCTGGTTTCAGGAGGCAAGGAAAAGCCCGGACTCTAAATATAGAGACTGGTATATCTGGAGCGAAAAAAAACCATCAGACTGGGACGAAGGAATGGTCTTCCCAGGGGTACAAAATGCCACCTGGACCTATGACTCAAAGGCGAAAGCCTGGTATCATCATCGCTTCTATGCACATCAACCCGACCTGAACACAAGGAACCCCGAGGTAAGAAAGGAGATTCTCAAGATCATTGGCTACTGGATCGAATTGGGGGTGTCCGGATTCAGGGTAGACGCTCTGCCCTTTCTGATCGAACACAAAGAACCCGGCAAAAAGAGCGCAAAACTCCACTACGAATACCTCGCAGAAATGCGGAGGTTTCTTCAGTGGAGAAAAGGGGATGCCATCTTACTGGGCGAAGCAAATGTTCTTCCCAAAGACACAAAAAAGTATTTCGGTGAAGCCGGAGAGGGTATTCAGATGATGTTCAATTTTTACGTCAATCAACACATCTTTTACACCCTGGCAACCGCCGACACCAAACCGCTGAAACGCGCCCTCGAACAAACCAGGGTCAGCTTTTTCGGAAGCCAATGGGCCCAATTCCTGAGAAACCATGATGAGCTGGACCTGGGCCGGCTGACCGAAAAGCAAAGAGAAACGGTATTTGCCCGGTTTGCCCCCGAACCATACATGCAGCTTTACCACCGGGGTATCAGACGCCGACTGGGCCCCATGCTCGGAAACCGCCAACAGTCAGAACTCGCTTATAGCCTGATCTTCTCGCTTCCAGGTACCCCAGTCATACGCTATGGCGATGAGATCGGCCTCGGCGATAACCTGGATTTGAACGAAAGAGACGCCGTACGCACACCGATGCATTGGTCTGAAGACCCCAACGCCGGGTTTTCAACTAATAACAAGCTGATTCATCCGGTCATTAATGAAGGGCCTTATTCCTTTCTGCACGTCAATGTGGAAGACCAGCGTAGGGATCCTAAATCGTTGCTGAACTGGATGACCGCACTGATCAGGCTCAGAAAGGAATGTCCGGAAATAGGCTGGGGCGACTGGACAATCATCGAAACGGGAATCAGGCAGGTGCTGGTAATTCAGTACAACCACAGTGAGAAATCTCTTGTGATCGTACATAATTTCGACAGCAAGCCTCATGAGCTGGTGCTGAAGTTACGCCAGGTCCCGGGAGAGAAACTGGTAGATCTTATGAAAAACGATCAGGTAAGTGAGGCCGGACCAGGTGGCTCCCACAAAATCACCATCGACGCATATGGCTATCGTTGGTTTCGGTCCACCAGTCCGCTGCCACCGCAACAGTAGCGATAAACGCCTATGGTACAAATTTTCTGTAATATGCGGAATGTTTACACACACAGCCGAAATAGAAGGTGATGCGGTCAGGCTAGAGTTCCTGCTCTACCGTTCACCAGAGGGCCCTGATATCTACCAGATACGTAGTGATAGATATATCGCCTTCATGCAATCTGATACAGATTCTGGCTCCTGGCGCTTTCTCGGCCAGGTAAATCCTGCCCTGCTACCACTGGAACAGGTTTTATCAGCCGTTATCTGCGAGTACGAGCAATGTGGTCAGCAACAGGATGCCGGATCCGACGAGTACGACTTCCTGGCCTGAACTAGTTTGGGTTGATGACGTCATCAATATCATTCAATTCATCCTCCTCTTCATCACCCTCATTCGCTATATTCAACACAATATCAGACAGATGCGAGAAAATTCGTTGCTGTGCTTTTTGTAAATAGACCTCGGCCTCAGCCTGCTCTTCCTGCTCTTCAAGGGTATAACTTTCTCGGATAGACTCGATGAACCCGAGAAGCGCCATCAGGTCTGAAGGGGTGTAGGCATGCATTACACTCATAACTTAAATTTCAGGCATCAATAACAGAATCACACCAGCAGACTCATGCGGCCATCCGCCGACATTCCTCAGCACATTTCCGGCAGGCTTCTGCGCAAAGCCGGCAATGTTCATCTTCATGCTGTGAACATTCCGCAGCACAGGCCTCGCAGGCATCTGCGCAGATTCTGCAGAGTTCCGCAGCCCTATTCCCTCCCAGACTCATTACCTGGGCGGCAGTGTAACAGAGTGCCGCACATTCCATATCCAGTTGAATACACCGTGTCATGTTTTCCACATGAGGTTCTTTCAAACAGGCACTTGCACAGTTGTTGCAAATGGCGGCACACCGCAAACAAGCTTCAATGCAGGACTGGTACTGTTGATACGACATAAGACTGGCTTTTTGTTCCGACAATTGCAAAAACATGGTGCCATTCGGACGAACATGATCGGAATCATTCAAACAAAATGAAAATCCCGGCTACATTTGTTGCTATGAAGATATCTTTTCATGGAGCTGCACGAACGGTAACTGGTTCAAAACATCTGATCCATATGGCAGACGGCAGAAAGATCCTGCTGGACTGTGGTATGTTTCAGGGAATGGGTAATCAAACAACGCAGTTAAATACTGAATGGGGTTTCGATCCTGCCGAAATTTCCTGTGTCATCATTTCCCATGCCCATATCGATCATATTGGTTTGCTACCCAAACTGGTTAAAGACGGCTACCAGGGAGATATCTTCTGCACTCCCGGCACTGCAGCACTAATTCCTTTATTGCTGATCGACTCAGCTAAAATTCAACAGGCTGATGTCGCCTATACCAATAAACAACGAAAAAGACAGGGAAGAGCTCTCGTAGAACCGCTTTATACGGAGGCAGATGCTTATTCGGTTTTCCCCTTGTTACAGCCGGTAGTGAAGGACCAATGGTTCCATATCGCCAGGGGAATCGATCTGTTCTACACCGAAACAGGTCATATTCCCGGTGCTGCGGCAGTGAATCTGAAACTGCGGGAAAAGGACACGGATATACATCTGACCTTCAGCGGCGATATCGGAAGGTATAGGGATATGATCCTCCGGTCCCCCGATCCCTTTCCCGCAGCAGACTATATCATCATGGAATCTACCTATGGCGACAAACTGCATGACCTCAACCTCGTCGCCACGGAAAAGATCGTTGAAGAGATCCAGAAAACCTGCATCGAACAAAAAGGAAAACTAATCATACCTGCGTTCAGCCTCGGACGAACCCAGGAACTGCTCTATATCCTCAATCGCCTGGAACTCGAACGCCGGCTCCCAGGGCTGAATTACTATGTCGATAGCCCGATGTCCATTAAAGCTACGGAAATCGTAAAACGACAAATCCAGTGTTTTAATAAAGATGTAAAGAAATTGTTGGAGAAGGATGAAGATGTATTTGCCTTCAAAGGACTGAAGTACATCCGCGATGTCGAAGACTCAATGGCCCTGAATGCTTCTAACGATCCCTGTGTTATCATCTCCGCTTCAGGCATGGCCGAGGCAGGACGTGTCAAACACCATATCAAACATGCAATAGCCGACCCCAGAAACACCATCATGTTCTCAGGATATTGTGAACCACATTCCCTCGGGGGCAGGCTGAAGGCAGGTGCCAGGGATGTCAGGATCTTCGGTATGAGTTTTCCCGTTAAGGCTGCTATAACCTCCATCGACTCTCTGAGCGCGCATGGTGACTACGAAGACATGTCTCAATGGCTCGCCTGCCAGGATCCGAAATCAGTTCGGAAATTGTTTCTCGTCCATGGTGAGTACGACGTCCAGCTGAATTTTCAGGAGCGTCTGATCCGCAAAGGCTTCAGGGATGTGATCATACCGGCACAGCATGAGGTCCACGGACTCGGTATCTGACCCCCGATGCTATCGGTTGTCTTCGATCCTTCTCAGATTAATATCGCCAACTGACGAAACTATAATCGGATACTTTTCTAATGTCACATCGGAAGGATCAAGCCCAAAGCCTCTTTCTTCTGAAAGGCTGATCCGCTTGAGCAGAAAGTAGCCCTTCATGACCAACTGCTCCAGGAAAGGAAGCTGATTGTCGCGGGAGAGGAATTTCTCCATCACGATAAAACGGAAATCTCCCATCACATTGTTCCGGCTAAGGGATTCGTAACGACTCACTACGTTGACCTCCTTGTTCTGGACCATCTCTTCGACTACTTTCCGGAACATCATCTGGATGCGGTGCTCCACCCGGAATCCCAGTCGGAACTCCACCCTGATGATCTCGTTCGGTATGATCGTCAGCACTACGTATTCCATCGTGTAAGGATCATCAGTGACATCCACATGCACAAACCAATATATATCCGCACGCTTGGGCTTCCGGTAAAGGATCGAGAAAATGATCTTATGCTCTATCTCTCTCGGATTGTTCGCACTGGTAAGATATACAAGGTGGGTCGCGTATTTTGGGATCGTTCGGTCGTTGCTAAGCTCCTGAATGATCGAAACATAATCCTCCATCCGCACAAACTCGACATACCGGTTCTTTATTCTACGCGATTTGAACCACACATACATCACGAGGAATAACAGGCCTGCTGCTATCAATGCCACATATCCACCATGGGGGAACTTCTCCAGGTTAGCAACGAGGAACGAAATCTCGATCGTCAGAAAAACTGCCAGATAAGTTCCTATCCAGAAAAAGGAAACTCTTCTGATAAACAGGTACCTCGCAAACAGGATAGAGGTCATCATCATACAAAGGGTGATGGCAAGGCCATATGCCGCCTCCATATTGGTCGATTTCCGGAAGATAAGAACGACTGTGACGCATCCCGCAAATAGCAGGAGGTTGATGCCGGGGATAAAGGATTGTCCCCGCTCCAGGGTAGGGTAGTTGATCTTGATCCTCGGCCAGACGTTTAACTTCACCGCCTCACTGATGAGCGTAAAAGAACCAGTGATCATTGCCTGACTCGCAATAATGGCCGCAAGTGTGGCAATGAGGATACCGATAATAACAAACCAGGCAGGCATCAGCTCGAAGAAAGGATTCGCCGTTGCAGAACGCCACACCATGCCCTTGTGCTCCAGCAGCCAGGCCCCCTGGCCAAGGTAGTTCAGGATAAGGCAGGCTTTCACAAAAGTCCAGGATGTTCTAATATTCTTTCTTCCACAGTGTCCCATATCCGAATAAAGGGCCTCAGCCCCGGTCGTACAAAGAAAGACAGCACCAAGGATCCAGAATCCTTTCGGATATTGGGTGAGCAGCTCTATGGCATACACCGGATTAAAAGCCTTCAGGATATTCCAGTTGTCGCTGATATGATAAATACCCAGCGTCGCAAGCATCAGAAACCAAACCAGCATAATAGGTCCAAAGGCTTTACCGATGGAAACGGTTCCGAATTGTTGAGAAAAAAAGATGGCGGTCAGGATGATTATGACAATGGTGACTATAGTATGATCGGAAACGAAACCCATTCCCGGAAGGCTTCGAAGGCCTTCTACGGCAGAGGTTACAGAGATGGGCGGCGTAATCATTCCGTCTGCAAGCAGCGTGGCGCCTCCTACCATGGCAGGGAAAACAGTCCATTTACCATGCCTCCGGACTAAGGCAAACAAACTGAAAGTACCGCCTTCTCCCTTGTTGTCAGCCTGTAAAGTGAGTAGAACGTATTTGACCGTGGTCTGCAGGGTCAGGGTCCAGATGATGCAGGAAACACCGCCAATGATCAGCAAATCTTCAATGATTCTTCCGTTGCAGATAGCGTTGAAAACATAGAGTGGCGAGGTGCCTATATCGCCGTAGATAATGCCGAGGGCAATCAACAGACCAGCGGCAGATACTTTTGAATGTCTTCCCACGGATTGGGGTTTCAAAAAATAAAGTGGACAAAGGTAGGCGTTTCCTTGATTCGTTTTTTTGTTTATCTGTTTTTAATCCAACGGTTTAGATTCCGGAGGATGTTGTTAAATCAGTGTTTGGGTTCTACCAAACTCCCATCCTGTTCGTATTTTTGCCGCTTCGCATGGTAAAAATTGGTCCTATAACACTGCCCGGCTTCCCCCTGCTGCTCGCTCCTATGGAGGATGTGTCAGATCCTCCCTTTCGTCGTGTTTGCAAGGAAAACGGTGCCGACCTGATGTACACCGAGTTTATTTCCTCAGAAGGACTGATTCGCGATGCTATCAAAAGCCGTCAGAAGCTGGATATTTTCGACTATGAACGTCCCATCGGCATTCAGATTTTCGGAGGTGACGAGGAAGCGCTGGCACTCTCTGCCCGTATCGTAGACGCCACCAATCCGGATCTTTTAGACATCAATTTTGGCTGCCCCGTGAAGAAAGTGGTCTGCAAGGGTGCAGGTGCCGGTGTTCTGAAAGATATTGATCTCATGATCCGGCTCACCAGCGCAGTCGTGAAGAATACCAGTCTTCCCGTGACAGTGAAAACCCGCCTTGGCTGGGACGATCACTCGAAAAACATTGAGGAGGTGGCCGAAAGGCTTCAGGATGTGGGCATCAAGGCTTTGTCCATCCATGGTCGAACGCGTACCCAGATGTACAAGGGGGAAGCCGACTGGTCGCTGATCGCCAAAGTGAAGGAAAATCCAAGGATACATATACCGATCTTCGGAAACGGTGATATCGATTCTCCTGCCAAAGCACTGGAATATAAAAACCGCTATGGCGTAGATGGAATCATGATCGGAAGAGCAGCGATCGGATATCCCTGGATCTTCCGGGAGATCAAACATTTCCTCAACACAGGAGAACTCCTGCCACCACCCACATTAGAGGAGAGGGTCGAAGCCTGCCGTCAGCACCTGCAGGGCTCTGTAGCCTGGAAGGGTGAAAAGCTGGGTATTCTCGAAATGCGGCGGCACTATACCAATTACCTCAAAGGATTGCCACACATCAAAGATTTTCGCACGAGGCTTGTTACCACAGAACAGATTTCCGAATTAAACGCAATTCTGGACGGGATTCTGGAACATTACTCAGTAGTAGTCTGATCCGGCTCTATTGTTATACTTCCTGTTTTACCACAGGTTTTGGCTCAATAGGCTGCCTGTAAAATACCAGGATCGCTATGCCTATCAGGACAAACACGGCTGAAATGATCTCTGCCTGTGTAGGGTGCACGAACCCCCAGTCGTATTGATAGTTTACCCGGATTTTCTCAACAAAGAAACGCTCCAGTCCATTCAGAATAAGATAGATTCCGGTGAGATGAAGCGCATGTTTGACTTTTTTCCGCAGCCACCATAGCAGGAAAAATAATCCGGTACAGACGACGGCCTCGTACATGGGAGTAGGATAAACTCCCACAGGCAATACCCTGCAGTATTCTCCAATACATCCAGCAAGCGGCATGCCCTCATTGTTTACATTGTGTGGGTAATTCATCGCAAAAAGCCAGTCAGGCAGCCAGCCCGGCGCAGGGGTATGAAGATGGGGAATGGCAGCCACGCTTCCGAACTGGTTAGTCAGCGAGGTAAGGTACCAGGTGTCCTGGTGAAGCGCACTGGTGAATTCACTGGCTAATGCAGCTCTCAGACTGCCGTCCGTTGCAGTAACATAAGCCGAGTTGAAGATGCCCCAGTCGCCGTCTCCCGCAAACTGACACCCAAGCCGCCCGATCCCATAGGCCAGCATCAGTGCCGGAGCGAAGGAATCAGACAGGTGCGTAATCGGAATCTTATGCTTGCGGGCATACAAAGATATAGCCACAGTGGCTGTGATCAGCCCCCCATAGAAGGTCAGGCCCGAAGATGAAATCAGATTCTGAACGGGGTTTCTGAGGAAGTCCTCCCATGTTTCCAGTGCATTGAAGATTTTGGCCCCGGCCAACCCGGCCACCATAGCAAGCACGACAAATTCCGTGATCCGGTGATGCGGATAGATAGCTACCCTTTGCTGTTTCGGCTCTGGGAGCTGTTCCTTCTTCTTTTCAGAATATTTCATGTAGGCTAGGAGCAGCGCTCCCACAATTCCACCAAGGATATTTCCCTGCAGAGAAAAAATATAACCCATCGGGTTAGGTGATATTTCCTGCCAGTGATTGAAGAAACCCCCAACCTTGTATCCAAGGATGAATCCCAGGATAGCCGACCAGAGTAGTTCATTGGCAGAGGCAGGTTTTCCAACTTCCACCACACTGATCTCGGGTAGCATCAGCCCCATTTTTTCTTTTCTTCTGAGGTCCTTGGTTAATACATAGGCAGCAGCAAGAAATGCCAGCGCAACGAAGAGTCCAAAGGTTTTGAAGATACTAAGCCATTCTGGTGCGTCTACACCGAATAGGCCTTCGATGAGATAACGGAAGTCTGGGTACATATTGCTTGTAAAAGTAAGTGGATCGATCGAAATTCCTCAGGAGTGGTGCACTGTAAGCTGGCCGCAACCCCAGGAAGTGTCCTGAAATCTTCACTGAATCCAGTTCTGCGTTATTTTCTGACGATGACCTCAAGTGACTTCCGGACCATATGATCCACTCCTTTGGCAACATCAGTGGTGAAGGTCCCACTCGCCCTGTTCGCCACCACAGTATTGATGCTGAGGCACTCATGTCCCAGCATCCTGCCCAGACCGTAAATCGCAGAGGTCTCCATCTCAACACCGGTAATGCGATGTCCCTCATGATGGAATCCCGACAATGCGCTCATGATTCCTTCATGCGCTACCGGCGCACGCAACACCCTCCCCTGGGGTCCGTAAAATCCCGGACAGGTTAAGGTGATTCCCCTGAAATAGCCTTCACCGAATTGAGATAGCAGCTTTCTACTGCCCGGTGTTATATAAGGGGTTATCCGGGCGCCCGCCAATCCCGCAACCGCCGTAAATGCCTGAGCTATCGACTCGGAAACAGGGTCCGGCTCCTGACGATAGAAGTGCAACAGATTGTCCAACCCCAGACCATGGGTCGAAATAACCAGACTGTCCACCGGTATGTCTTCATGTGGCGAACCACAGGTCCCCATCCTGATGATGGATAGCTTTTTAGGGGCAGCCCTCGGAAGACGGCTGTCGAAATCAATATTGGCGAGTGCATCCAATTCATTTATGACAATGTCGATATTGTCCGGCCCAATCCCGGTACCCACCACCGTAATTCGCGTATTGCCAATATATCCGGTATGACTGATGAACTCTCTGTGCTCTGCCTTATGCTCCAGCCGGTCGAAATATCGGGATACCTCTGCTACTCTGTTGGGGTCTCCCACGGTGATCACCGTGTCCGCAAGCTGTTCCGGCGCGAGATCAAGGTGGTAAATCGTTCCTCTGGGTGTGATAATCAGTTCGGAAGCTTCAATCGGTCTCTCCATCAAAAAAAATGTTTGCACTTCCAAAGAAACGATTTTTATCACTACATTTGCTCTCCCTCAGGGTCGCGTGGCCGAGTGGCTAGGCAGAGCTCTGCAAAAGCTCGTACAGCGGTTCGAATCCGCTCGCGACCTCTCCGGAATGTAAGGGCTGTCTTTACGACAGCCTTTTCCTTTTAACTGTGACCAGATAACTTAGTTTTCGGCAGTGTCAGGGTAGAAATCGTCAGCATTAACTGATAATTTCACAATTATTCGAGCCTTCGGAAGCTCCATAGTCCCCCGGTCAGTACATTCAGCAATAATTTCAGGACCCTGGCCCGACATGGTACTCCCTAAATATTCCCTATAACCTCCCTATAACCTCCCTACACACTCCCTATCCCAGCGCCTAAACCTTTGGTCTACGGTCCGTACACCACTGCTACACCACTACAATACGTACCACACCTTATAGCCTGTTTGACGGGTCTTCCACGGAGAATTATTTATATTGTGAATCACTGCTGTCCGGTAAAAATTAGATGTTGAGAGCATTGATATTATAGATTGGTGTCGAGATTTGGGTAAGGTCACCTAAACTGGACAAAGTCAAATTCACTTTTTAGAGAGTGAGAATAGGCTTTTTACAATCATCGGAAACAGTGTAAAGGAAACTCCCCTCCAATATTAACATTGGGGGAAGTACATATCTTGCTATAAATTATTTTTGGACAGATGTTATTTTCATATAATGCCAAGGCTTAGTCAAATAGTTTTAATCTGCATTTTTACGAACCTCTATTTAAATTGTCACGGACAAAAAATCCATAGATTTAAATTAGGACTCGACCTGGTGAAGAATACTCTGCCCAAAGAATGGCATGATCATAATGTGCAAAAGAATACGTTCAACCCTTCCAGCAATATTCTTAAGCATAATTATGGTTTCTGGATGGGTTGGTATTACAATAATGCTTATAGCGTTCGTCTTTCAACTACATATTTTTTTCAAGCCGGGAATGTTATACCGATAGAGGAAACTCCAGATCGTTTTCCCGATTTACGTATGTCGGCCTTTTGGGAGTTGAGTTTTGGGTATAATCTTCTAAGAAAGACGAATTCAGACTTTTCCCTATGGACATATGCCGGAATAGGACGATCTCATTCTGGCAAACAATCTCTAACACTTATGAGCTACCGAGCAGGTCACCTAAGGGAGGTCCGGAAACTCGGCTGGAATGCAATGGCTTTGACGACCTTACAATACGACATAAACCGATATATACACGTAGGAATGTTTGTTCAGTATCGCTACGTACTTCCAACTTTTCAGCCTTTATCTGCAGGTGTTTCAATAGGAGTCGGATTCTAGAGGAAGTCTAAGAGAAAGTCTAACCCCTAACGCTAACCCTTTGGCCTTCGCTTTGGCCTTCTGTGCTTTTCTAACTTCACAAACCACGGACCTGTCGGTTATTACTCTAACGACTAACGACTGCTATGTAGAAAGCAAAGTGGAAGTATATGTGGTCATTCCTGGTCACATAAAGTTATCTATTTTTTAATTCAGCTCTAAAATATAATCTCCGACTG
>JAEYQO010000012.1 GCA_023409975.1 Bacteroidota bacterium
TTCAGGGTTCTGCCCATTATCCTTTTGATCGCAGACGCAGCGTGGGACTGCACATGGGCCTCCGGCAGGACGTTCTCCATTTCCTGGCAACAGATACCACTGCTCTTGCCCATCCTGCTTTGCAGAAACTCAATAGTTATTGGACCATGACACGGGCGGAGTATATATTCGACAATACCATGTCGCCGGCCATGAACATCCGTTATGGTCTGAGGTATAAGTTCTTTGCAGAATATTTTTACAAACTATCCAGTCCTAATGGTGGTTTCTACAATTTTGGTTTCGACTTCAGAAACTACCACAAGATCTACAAACACACCATTCTGGCTGCCCGGATGGCCTTCGCACATTCCGGTGGCAACCAGCGAATCAATTATGTTCTGGGTGGTGTCGACAACTGGATTTTTGCTAAACAGAGTACCATGCCAGCGCCTGTAGGGCAGGATTTCGCCTTCCAGGCATTAGCTACCAACCTTCGTGGATACCCCCAGAATGCAAGAGCGGGTAATACCTATGGGGTGATTAACTCAGAAATCCGGTTCCCGATCCTTTCAACCTTCATGAGACGCCCAATCCAAAGTTCTTTCCTGAAAAATCTGCAACTGGTCACTTTCGTGGACGCTGGCTCCGCCTGGAACGGGATCATCCCTGATGCGGATAAAATGGAGCCGTACACCTTCACCAACAATTACATGACCGTGGAAATTCCCACCTCGGATTTTGGGGTGGCCGTGGGTTATGGCGCTGGATTGAGGACGATGCTGTTTGGGTATTTCATGCGGCTGGATGCCGCCTGGAATATAGACGGTTCGCCTAAACCGATGATCCATTTCTCGTTCGGCACCGATTTCTAGTTCCGGTACTGGGCACTGGCTTAGTGGGTTTACGGATCAGGCATAATTGTTTAAGCATCAATCACAGGGTTTCAAATGCATAAAGAATTATCAGATCATCTGTAACCCCTTTCCTATTTTTGCCCATACAACCCCAGATGTTCAAACATGAGATTGTCTAAAGAAGCAAGGATCGGTCTGTTAGTTGCAACAGCTATACTGGTGTTTATCGCAGGCTTTTACTTCCTGAAGGGTGCCAACATTTTTTCAGGTGAGAATGAATACTATACCTACTACGATAACGTCCAGGGACTGCATCCTTCATCACCCGTTCAGATAAAAGGGCTCACTGTCGGCCGTGTTTCTGCTATTGATCTCAATGGCAGCGGCAGAGTAAAAGTGACTCTCGCGATCAATAAGAGTACCGAGATACCCGAAGGGAGTATTGCTGCGCTCACTGCTACAGATCTGCTGGGGACAAAAGCCATCGCACTCAAACTGAGCACATCTGCGGATATTGTTCAGGATGAAGACACGCTGGCTTCCGATGTAGAAGGAGGCATAATTGATGCGCTTTCTGCAGAGATCACACCTTTGTTAGTAGATATGCGACATGCTGTAGGGACCCTCGATACGGTACTTGGCAGCATCAATACCGTTCTGGATGTAAATGCGCAACAGGATCTCAGACGGAGCTTTGCCAACCTCAGCACTACCATGGAGCAACTGGCACAACTGACCAACAGATTGAATGCGGAAAGCGGACAGCTGACGTCTATTATGCGCAATACCAATAGTATTACCGCTAATCTCGCCAGCAATAATGAACGTATCAACAGGATATTGGACAATACGGCGTTAGCTTCTGACCAATTGTCCAAAGCGCCGATCGAGCAGACTATGAGGGATCTGCAGGCTACTGCCGCCCAACTCAATGAAATTGCAGCGAAAATAAACACATCACAGGGCTCGCTCGGCCTGCTGGTCAACGACACTTCTCTTTACCGCAGTCTCAACACCTCTCTCAATACCCTGACCTATCTGATGGCCGATATCGAGGCGCACCCAGCCCGCTATATTAATCTCAGTATTTTTGGGCGGAGAAAGTAATTGTCAGTGCACAGGAATCTGCTTCCTTTTCTAAAGATTTCACTACTATGCCTGTTGCTGATTCCCACCACTGAAATATGGGGACAGCAGGATACCGCCGGGATTGTTCAGGTGGAGATTCTCAATGCCCGCACGCTGAGAGGGTCTCAGCAGCCTAATGAGCCAATGGCGCTAATCGGAGATGTGCAGCTCCGGCAGGAAGGTAACCTGATGTACTGCGATAGTGCCTGGATCAACCAGCTTACCAATAATGTTGAGGCATTCGGGAATGTAACCATCATCCAACCTGGTGGAACTGAGGTCGTAAGCGATTATCTCCGCTATACCGGAAACACCCGCATGGCCTATCTGAGAGGCAATGTTGTGCTGAGCGATGGGCAGAACACCCTGTGGGCAGAAGAACTGGAGTATAATCTGAACACAAGGGTGGGGGTGTATACGCTTGGCGGGACGTTGCAGAGCGAAGCCACTACCCTGTCCAGTAATAGTGGCACTTACTGGGCCAGGACAAAGGATTCCCGGTTCAGTGGGGATGTATTCGTAAATGATCCCGAGTATGAGGTCACCTCTGTCGATCTGGGCTACAACACCGAAACCAAACTAGTCACCTTTTACGGCCCCTCGGTAGTCATCAGCGATCGATCGGTCCTCAGGACCTCGCAGGGCACCTGGGACGGTCTGAGGGAAATTGCTCACTTTACTTCCAGATCTTCTATCCAGAATCAGGAGCAATACATCGAAGCTGATAGTCTCGATTATAACCGTGGTACCGGATGGGGCTATTCACGAGGAAATGTGATCGCCATTGACACACTAAACAGGACGACGCTCTTCTGTGGTTACGCCCAATACAATCAGATCAGCAGGCAGCTTCTGGCCACTATCCGTCCTGTGATGAAGCAGGTGAGCGAAAACGATAGTCTCTACATCCGTGCAGACACATTCTATGCTGCCCCTCATGTCTTCCCCGATACATTGAAAGACACCGTCGAGGTTAATCTGCTGAGCAAAGATGTAACTGAAAGCACACGAGTCACTACGAAAGATACTGCAGGTGCGGATACCACCCAGCCAAGGTATTTTATTGCCTACCATCATGTGCTGATCTTTTCCGATTCTCTACAAGCCAGGTGCGATTCCTTGCTGTATTCCGAGGTGGATTCTGCCATGCGTTTAATGTCCTCAACTGTGGCCTCTGATGGCTTTCCCCCCGTTGCCTGGAGCCGAAACAGCCAGATCACAGGCGATACCATCCTGCTTTACCTGGACAGCAATAAACTCAAGGAGATCTATATTCCGAATAACGCCTTCGTTAATAGTCGCTCCGGGCCGGAAAAGGCCAATATGTATGATCAGGTGCAGGGCAGGACGCTCACTGGCTATTTTGAAGGCAATACAGTACGGGAGATGATCGTCTTTCCTCAGGCCGAGGCCATATATTATTCCACTGATGAATCAGGTGCCTACCTGGGTGTCAATCAGGCCCAGAGTGAGCGCATGCGGATTTATTTTGAAGATCAGGAGGTCTCCCGCATTGTTCTCGAACAGCAGGTAAAACAGACGATGACACCGATGCTGCAGGCTGATATCAGCGGTATGAGGCTCTCCAGGTTTCAATGGTATGAGCAGCGTCGCCCGGAATCCATACAGGAGCTTTTTCTTTACGACCCTTACGCACCCCTGGCAACAGGTGACGAAGACGCTGCCTCTGAGGATGTGCAACTGACAAAGCCTGATATGAAGTAGTCGGTACCACGATTACAGGCACGTTGTTAGTATTGATGAAATCTTTCAATTCCGTTTACTTTTGCATTTTCAGAAAGCATGCTAGTGTACAAATTCGGCGGTGCTTCCATCGCCACTCCAGAAAACATGAAGGCCCTGTTGCCGATCCTTTCAGAAGCCCCCTCACAGGTCATCCTGGTCGTTTCTGCCCTTGGCAAAACTACCAATGCCCTTGAGAAAGTGGTTGATGCTGCCTGCAAAGGACAAAAGGCAGAGGCCACAGCGCTTGCAAAAGATCTGGAGCAAAGCCATCTGGAATACGCAGCAGCTTTGCTGAATCCTGCACAACTGGAACAGTTGCGTCAGGCGCTTAATGAATACTTCACAGAGCTCCAGTGGGCTATTGATGGTGCAGAGGCGGCGCGCTACGATTATTCCTATGATCAGATTGTCTGTCTTGGTGAATTGCTGTCCACGCGCATATTCTCTTTTTATCTGAATCAGGAAGGGCTCAGGTTCGAGTGGGTGGATATCCGGGATGTCATCCGTACAGACGATACCTGGCGTGATGCAAGAGTCGACTGGGAGTATTCCGCACAACGTGCGACATCCGTTATAGGTTCGAGAGTCTCTGCCGGCAATCATATCATCACTCAGGGTTTCATCGGTGCCACCGCCGACAACGCTTCTGTTACCCTTGGCAGGGAGGGCTCCGACTACACGGCAGCGATGTTGGCCGCCATGCTAAAAGCAGACTCCGTTACCATCTGGAAGGATGTAGAGGGGCTCCAGAATGCGGATCCGAAAGCATTCTCCAATACAGTAAAGATCGAAGCCATTTCCTATCATGAGGTGATCGAGATGGCTTACTACGGGGCTCAGGTCATTCACCCCAAGACCATCAAACCGCTACAGAACAATAATATACCCCTTTATGTGAGGTGTTTTGCGAATAAAGATCTCAAAGGAACTGTGATCCGGAACGAGGTGAATAGCATCTTTTACCCACCCATTATTGTACTGAAGAAGAAGCAGGCACTATTACAGGTGACCACCCGCGACTTTTCCTTCATCACCCAGGAAAACCTTAAGATCCTCAATGGCATTTTCCAGGCGTTCAAGGTTAAAGTGAACCTGATGCAGAACGCAGCCATCTCGCTGGTAGCGTGTATCGATCACCGGGAAGAACAGGTGAATGCACTGGTGCGTGAGCTGGAGCAGGACTATAATGTATTGCTAAATGAAGACGTAAGCTTACTCACGATTCGCCATTATACACCAGAGATATTCCGGAAACTTACCGAGGATCGCTACATCCTGCTGGAGCAAAAAACCAGGCAGACGGTGCAGGTGGTTCTGAAATAGCCGGCATGGCCATGCCTTCTGTTGTTTGTTTTTCTCCGCTGATTTCGTTAATTTGCCTGAAGAGGAAGAGATCGTTACGGAAATAGCTGTAGTTCAAGCATTTAACGTATTTTTTCGTAAGAATTACCGAAATTTGCATCTAGAAAACAACAACAAAACCGGCCCCAGGGTAAGTGGCAGTAAGTATATGAAGTCTCTACGCCGAGTAGTTCAACAGTTCATTCAGGAAACAAATCAACAGTTTGACAAAATTGCAGAGCATATCCAGATGGCTCGTGCATACAGGCCTGTATCTCAGAAGTTAATGCCTCGTTGGAGGAACCTGGGAAGGGCTATTACTCCATATCATTTCATGCGTCCGGCAGTAGTGCCTGTTCAGCAGAAAGCGGTTCGTAAAACCATACGCTAAGATCGAATAGTATAATCTAACTGGCTGCTGAAATGCAGCCTTTTTTATTTGTAGAAGGGCTTGTTGTGTGTGCGCCTAAAGCAAAAAAGCTGCCTCTGGGGGAGACAGCTTTTTCGGTTTTATAGGCCGTTGGTGGAGAAGACTGGTGCTGGTTCTTCCTTTTTGTTGAGGAATAAATGGAACGTATCTCCTCTCAGGCCATAACGCATGCTTTCTAAAGGAATCACCTCGGCCGGTGCAATATTACCAAGGTTCACATTCGCACCCAGCAGCTCAAGGAAATAAACCTGTTGAGCTTTCTGTGGAGCTTCCCAGATGATTTTCTCAGCAGGTATCTGGGTCAGAATCTCCTGAACCAGTCCTTCGCGTACCTCACCGGATCCACGATAGATCCCGACGTTGCCGGCTTCCCTTGCTTCGGCGATCACATAGCCAGATCCTGCTTCCAGTTCGGCCCGCATTAATTCGATCCATTTGTAGGGAGGAATGATGTGCGTGGCGTCCTTCGAGCCCACTTCTGACAGCACGGTCACATGAGCAGCAAGCTTTTCTATATACCCACACTTCTCAGCGTGCGGGATTGTGATAGAGCCATCTGACACTTCCACATACTTCAGATCATAGTCTTTGATCACCTGCAGGTAATCATCGAACTGGTTGCGGATCAAAAAGGCTTCAAACAAAGTGCCCCCGAAATATACAGGTACATCAAAGCTCCGGTAGATCTCTATTTTTTCGCGAAGGTTGTTCGTAACAAACGCAGTCCCGAAACCAAGTTTTACAAGGTCAACATAAGACGCTGCCACAGAAAGGAAATTCCTGACATCATCCAGCCCCATCCCTTTATCCATAACCATGGTCATGCCGTTGGTTCTGGGTTTCTGGGTTCTCGCAGGTAAATTGTTCAGTTGAAAATTCATGTGTTTCAATCGTTAAGAACTACCGCAAAGGTAATAGTTTCAGGCCTGGGATAGGTAAATTCGTAAAGGCAATTTGTATCTTCGCAACCTACCCTTTTGAATATGAATAGAAACATACCCATCCTGGGTTTTATATTGGGAGTTGTTTTCCCTTTGCTGGGAATGTTGCTGTTATACTTTCTTAAGTTTGACGCCATACCATTTGGCCAGTTTGTGGATACATTGATCAGCAAGAAAGACTCTGCTGCCACTATCCTGAGCCTGAGCCTCCTGGCAAATGCTATTCCGTTCATTTACTATACTAATAAGCGACTGGATCATACAGCCCGGGGTATTTTCATTGCCACCATGCTGTATGCAGTGCTGATCGTTCTTCTTAAATGGGTCTGGTAACCGCCGGTCCGGGAGGAATCCAAAAAGAGCCGCATGCGCTACTATATCATAGCAGGGGAGGCCAGTGGTGACCTCCACGGCAGTAACCTGATACGAGCACTTCGTGAGAAAGACCCGGAAGCACAGATACGTGCCTGGGGGGGAGACCTGATGGAGTCGGCTGGTGCAGAAATCATCAAGTACTACCGCGACCTCGCTTTCATGGGATTTGTTGAGGTTGTCAAACACCTTGGCACCATCCTCTCGAATATCCGGTTCTGTAAACAGGATATCCTGAATTTCCGTCCCGATGTGGTCATCTTTATTGATTATCCAGGTTTCAATCTCCGGATAGCCGGATGGGCTAAAGAGCAGGGATTCCGGACGGTTTATTACATCTCGCCACAGGTTTGGGCCTGGAAGGAGGGCCGGGTGCGGCAGATCAAAAGGGACGTGGACAGGATGCTCGTGATCCTCCCGTTCGAACAGGATTTCTACACAAAATGGCGCTATGACGTTACCTATGTCGGACACCCTCTGGTGGAGGTGGTCCGGCGGGAAAAGGAACAGGTGTCACTCAATAATGTTTCAGAGAAGCCGGTGATCGTTTTATTACCCGGTAGCAGAAAGCAGGAGATTCGAACCAAACTTCCGGAAATGCTGAAGATGATCAAATATTTCCCCGATCATCAGTTCGTCATTGCCCAGGCGCCCGCTATGCCCTACGAGGTTTACCAGGAACTTACCGGCAGCCAGCCCGTAATGGTCCTCCCGGGTCAGACGTACAACCTATTGCGACAGGCAAAGGCCGCGCTGGTTACCAGTGGTACTGCCACGCTCGAAACAGCTTTATTTGGTGTGCCTCAGATAGTTTGTTACAGAGGTAACCCCGTTTCTTACTGGCTTGCCCGTAAGCTTATCAAGGTGAAATATATCTCCCTTGTCAACCTGATTATGGATAAGCAGGTCGTACGGGAGTTGATACAGGACGAGTTAAACGAGACGAACTTAAGGAATGAGCTGGAAAGGATACTTTTCGATGAGGAGTACAGAGCACGCTTAAAAAGCGACTACGATCAGCTTTGGCACAAACTGGGAGATATTCCAGCTTCAGCAACGGCTGCTGAAGAAATCCTTGCCTTTATTAGCAAAACTGATTAGCGACTGATCAGGCGCACGATCATCACCACTATCGCAATCAGGAACAGGAATATGGAAATCCTGTTCATGCCATGCATAAACCTGATGTTGATGTTGCGGGGTTCTTTAGGATCGCGCTTATTAATATACAGGTAGGTCAGGATCATCTTCCACATAGCACGTCTTTTCATCAAAGTTACAGGAATCTTCATGGATCGGTAGTTTCAGTCAGGGTATCTATAAAAGAAAAATCGCCCGAAGGCGATTAAAGCTTGTGGAGAATACCGGAGTCGAACCGGTGACCTCTTGCATGCCATGCAAGCGCTCTAGCCAGCTGAGCTAATTCCCCTTGCATCAGGGCAGCAAAGATACCTGATCTTCATGCAATTCACCAAAATTTCATTCACCAAAATTTCAGGTTGCACGGCCCCTGAGGGTGCTGGCACCAATTTTTTATTATTTAGGTGCAAACTGATAAGGAGCACCTAACACTGTGAAAGCTGCGCAGATTCTTCGGATCTGCGCTTTTTTTGTGGAATGTCATTCCCCGGAATGTACAAGGGCCGGCGTAAGCCGGTCCTTGTACGTAGAATTCTTTTGTGCTTATTGTTTGTCTATCTCACCAGCGATACATCACCTTTATACATCCGTTGTATACCTTCTGGGGTAGTGACCCTTATCAGGTAATGATAAACCCCGGGATCCTGAGGTACGCCCTTGTAAGTTCCATCCCATCCCAGATCCGGATCCGTAGTATTAAAGATCTCCTGACCCCAGCGGTTGAATATCCTGAATTCCTGGAGCCTTTGATAGACAAGGCCTCTGAGTCGGAAGACATCGTTACGGCCGTCGTTATTGGGTGAAAATGCATTTGGCAGCATTTCAGACATGGAGTAGTCAATACCCATCTTCACATAGGCGGTGTCCCTGCAGCCATATCGGTTCATACCTATTACTCTGAAGGTGGCAGTATCTGTGGCCCTGGCTTTAGGAGTCGCTTCGGTAGGGTAGTCGAGCAGATCTGTCGGTGTCCAGACGTATGTCTCAGCACCGCTGGCCTGTAGCTGTATCACATCTCCATATTTCGCTATAATGTCGCCTGACACATCCAGTTCAATGGCAGGACGGGCATGGATCACAATGCTATCGTATCCGGTGCAGCCTAAAGGAGTCTGTGCAGCCAGGATGTACTTGTATGTGTTAGCGTCCGTTACGAAAAACTTAGGCTCTTTGATAAATGGATCATCCAGCCCGGTATTAGGCGCCCAGGTGTAAGTAAATTGGTTGCCAAACCAATCCGGACCTACATCTGCCCATATTTCAAGTGGTTTGCCTATACACAGGGAGGTATCCTCAGTATGAATATTCACTACAGGGATGGGTTCAACCGTCGCCGTAACATCATAAGACTCTGTATTACAGTTCTTATACTCGGCCTTGACGTTGAAAGTAGTCGTCGTGTCCGGGAAGCCCCAGGTAAATCCTGTAGCGGGGTCAATGATCTGTGCGCCGGTGTTGGAGGTCCAGGTAAAATTGAAGTTAGTATCAGCTTCAATTTCCAGTCTAACCCCTGCGCCGGCACATATTGCCGTGTCATTACTCAGGAAATTAGCGGGCAGGTAATCATAGATCGGGAAAGAGATGCTGTCTACGATATCACCTGTACAAATATTTTTTACGTTCACAGTGACCACTTCTACACCTTCAGTGAAAGAATCTCCGAGCGCCAGGAAGGAGAAGCTCGCATCTGTGGCGTTTGCGGGAATGACCACGGTATCCGGTACCGCACTGTAGTCGATATTCCTGCTTGCGCTGCCCGTGTAGGTGAACTCAACAGTTTGAGGAATATTGAAGGCAGTTGGTCTGGAAACCACAATTTCAGCCTCCGTACAACCCTCAACAAGATAGTCGAAGCTCGCGCCGGGTCCGGAAAGTGAGGACTTGAAAGACATCTTTACATTACTGGAGCGGAAGCTGTTGGCTTCGAGGAACACCCCTGAATCCAGAGCTCCGTCTAACAGATCCGCGATCGCAAGTTTGATATGATACGTTGTGCACGGTACCACAGCAGCACGGGCGGTCAGTATAGTGGTCATCCCATAGTATGTGATGGAAGTTCCGTTCTGATTGTCGTTATAGTATTGTGCAAAAGGTGATCCCGGCCCCATTGCCTGGCAAAGTGCATCGCTCTGCCAGGGATCCAAGGTGATAGCAGGGTTGGTGGTGCTATTGATAGCGACCGGAATGTTTGTGCCGGGAATCAAAGCCACGTTGGTCAGACCGGGAAGTCCCGGACCGCTCAGGAAGAAAGCGAATACATCATTAAACCCGGAACAGGAGAATTGATCGTATTCTTCCGATCCGAACACATAATCAAACAGGAGGCTGTCACCATCCGGTATGAAGTCAAACTCGAGGATACAGGCGTTATTTGTCGTTCCGCCGACAAGGTTCCCAAGTTCAGGGTCTCCGGGTGTTCCCGGATCCTCACTAGCAAACAACGATTGCGGGCCGTTGGCACCAACAGGATCAGGAAAGGTTGGATTCGTCGTGTCTGTTTTCGCAGCACCAGTTGTAAGAATAATTCCATCTCCCAGGCCAAGGTTACTACTGATAACGGTGTACTTACCGGCGCCGCCGGTTGCACAATTCAATACCGGATTGGAGAATTGGATCCCTGTGCCAACTAAAGCTGAAACGAGGGAGTAGGCGTTAGCGGTGTCATTAACAGTTATCTGGGCTTTGGTGGTGGTTCCGGTTACTATAAGTACTAAAAGCAGAACCAGTTTTGTAAACCTATTAAGCATACAGGTGATTTTTGAAGCCTTTTTAGCGGCTATATATTAGACGCTGAAATATGGCTTTCCGTTGGATTTTAAGGTCCAAGTTAAAAAAAAATAGCCTGCGAAATACTCGCAGGCCATTTTTTACGATAGAATGCTTCTATCTTATTAATAATCCATACCCATTCCGCCGCCTGGCATTGCAGGAGCAGCAGCTTGTTTAGGCTCTGGTTTATCAGCTACTACACATTCAGTAGTGAGTAACATAGAAGCGATAGATGCAGCATTTTCAAGGGCTACACGGCTCACTTTGGCTGGGTCAATAACACCGGCTGCCAGCAGGTTTTCGTACTGCTCAGTGCGGGCATTGAATCCAAAATCAGCCTTACCCTCGCGTACTTTCTGTACAACGATGGACCCTTCGATACCAGCGTTTCCTACGATAGTGCGAAGAGGCGCTTCCAGAGAACGACGGATAATTGCGATACCGGTGTTCTCATCTGCATTGGCGCCTTCTACTTTATCCAGGCTTTCAATAGCACGGATGTAAGCAACACCACCACCAGCTACGATACCTTCTTCAACTGCGGCACGAGTGGCATGCAGCGCATCGTCAACACGGTCTTTCTTTTCTTTCATTTCCACTTCAGAAGCAGCGCCAACATACAGTACGGCAACACCACCGCTCAGCTTAGCCAGGCGCTCCTGCAGCTTTTCGCGATCATAATCGGAAGTAGTAGTTTCGATCTGAGATTTGATCTGGTTTACACGGCCAGTGATGGCATCTTTGCTACCTTTTCCGCCAACGACGGTAGTGTTGTCTTTGTCGATAGTGATGCTCTCAGCCTGTCCCAGGTATTCCATAGTAGCATTTTCCAGCTTGTAGCCCTGCTCTTCGCTGATCACGGTACCGCCGGTCAGCACGGCGATATCCTGCAGCATCTCTTTACGACGGTCGCCGAAACCAGGAGCTTTAACCGCAGCGATTTTCAGAGATCCGCGAAGTTTGTTCACCACGAGAGTTGCCAGTGCTTCACCGTCTACATCTTCAGCGATGATCAACAGCGGACGGCCACTTTGAACAGTGCTTTCCAGAATAGGAAGAATATCCTTAAGGGTGCTGATCTTCTTGTCGTAGATCAGGATGTATGGGTTCTGAAGCTCTGTCTGCATTTTCTCTGTGTTAGTCACAAAGTAAGGGCTCAGATAACCACGGTCGAACTGCATACCTTCTACTACTTCTACAGTGGTATCGGTACCTTTAGCTTCCTCAACAGTGATCACACCTTCGTTGCCCACTTTCTGCATCGCTTCAGCGATCAGCTTACCGATATTGCTATCGTTGTTAGCAGAAATAGTAGCTACCTGCTCGATCTTCTGATTGTCGTTACCAACTTTCTCAGACTGAGATTTCAGGTTCTCAACCACTGAAGCTACTGCCTTGTCGATACCACGCTTCAGATCCATAGGATTCGCACCTGCAGCGACGTTCTTCAAGCCTTCGTTGATGATAGACTGAGCAAGCACAGTAGCAGTAGTTGTTCCGTCACCTGCTACGTCAGCAGTCTTGGAAGCTACTTCCTTCACCATCTGAGCACCCAGGTTTTCGATAGCATCTTCCAGTTCGATTTCTTTTGCAACGGATACACCATCCTTGGTGATCCCGGGAGCACCAAATTTCTTTTCAATGACTACGTTACGACCTTTAGGTCCCAGAGTCACTTTCACTGCATCTGCCAGAGCGTCAACGCCACGCTTCATTTTATTGCGGGCTTCTGTATTAAAAAATAATTGCTTTGCCATAGTTCTTGTCGTATTTAACCCCGTAGAAAGCACCTGCTTTCGGGAGTGGGGTGATGATGAATACTTTTTGTGAGTTGAATGAAAATCGTTGATTAAACGATGGCGAGAATGTCACTTTCTCTCATGATGAGATAATCCTGACCTTCCAGGCTGATCTCCGTACCGGCATACTTGCCATACAGTACAGTGTCACCTGCTTTTACTGATACGGGCTCGTCTTTTTTACCAGGACCAGCCGCAACGACGGTTCCGCGTTGTGGTTTTTCTTTTGCTGTGTCCGGGATAATGATGCCACCTGCAGTTTTCTCTTCGGCAGCGGCGGGCTTAACGATTACCCTGTCGTGGAGCGGAGTAATGTTTACGTTGTTTGCCATAGTTTATGAAATTTAGATTTCGATTGTTTGTGCTTCCCAGACATCAGATTCTATGCCGGGGCGCTAAGGTCGGTCAATTTTGCAGAAATGGCTTAAAAAGCTTTATCTGTGGCCTTTGGAGGGCGTCAATTTTTCACCGGAGCGTGAAATTTTTTCATCTTTTGGCAGACCCTGAGGAGGTAAAAGGGCGGGTGCAACCGTACCACGGAGATCGCCGTGCCATCATGTTCCTTTACACCCATGGTCTGTAACACAGTGGAAACTACCCGGGTATCCTGTGCAGGCGCTCCGGCAAGGTCCCCGCCAATTGTCCGGAACTAGCCGTATTTCCTGTATAACATTTTCACAATGCCATCCGCCAACCCGACTTTAGGAACATAGATCTCCCCGGCATCCACCCACCGCATCACTGAAATGTATATCTGCAGGGCAGGTACGATAACATCGGCCCGGTCATCCCGAAACCCATACAGATGCTTCCGCTCTTCCAGGCTTGCGTAGCTCATTTCTTTGTAGTAGTCTTTCAGAAGCTCGAGCGATAAAGGCTTTCCCTCTTTCTTTTTAGAGATCGAAAAGATCTTATTGATGTTTCCGCCGCTACCAATAGCCTCCACAGGGGAAAAAGCTTTGATCCTGGTCTTCAGGAAGTCCTTCATCTGATCCCAGTGCTCATCGGTCACTTTATTATGGAGCAGCCGTATGGTCCCGATGTTGAAAGACTCTTTGAAAACGATCTCATTCTTCGAGAACAGGGTTAGTTCCGTACTTCCGCCACCTACATCGATGTAGAGATAAGACTTATTATAGGCTAGTTTTTCGGCTATATGTGTTTCGTAAATAATAGTCGCTTCTTCCTGGCCGGTGATGATCTCGATCGAAATGCCGGTCTCTTTCTTCACCTGTCGGATGATCTCCGGACCGTTCTGCGCATCCCTCATCGCCGAGGTAGCACAGGCTCTCACATGTTCGACCTTGTATATCTCCATTAAGAGCTTGTAGGCTTTCAGGGTGCGGATAAGCTGTTGCCGCCTATCATCGCTTATGTATCCTTTATCGAAAACATCGATACCCAGCCGGAGTGGCACCCGGAGGAGGTTCATTTTGGTGAAGTCTACAGTTCCGTCACGGTATATCGTCGCTTCTGAAATCAGAAGCCGGGCGGCATTCGAACCGATATCTATCGCTGCAAGTATCAATCCTTATATTCTTTTTGCCGCAGATACCGGTATATAGCCAGTTGCGAACGTAGCTCAGGCTCTTCCGCTTTCCGTTCTACATACTGGTTCTGCTGTTCATTGTCCAAGATACGTCCTTTCACGTTTTCAGCCAGCTGCAGCTCCAGAATGTCGATCAGCTCCTGCCTGATTTCCGGGTCATAGACCGGACAGGCCGCCTCAATTCTATGGTCGAGGTTACGGACCATCCAGTCAGCAGATGAGATGAACACATTGGGTTTCTTGCCGTTATCGAAAACGAATACCCTCGCATGTTCGAGGTACTGGTCAACGATCGAAATAGCCTTTACCGGATGCTTAAAGCTCTTATGGCTTGTGAGCGCGCTGCAAATGCCCCTGATGATCATGCTTATCCGTACACCTGCTTTTGCAGCATCATACATTTTCTGGATCAGAGCCTTGTCTACAAGGCTGTTTTGCTTGATGATCATGGAGGCCTCTTTACCTTTATCCGCAGCCTTTATCTCCCGGCTGATCTGATTCAGGAAAAACTTACGCATCTGCATCGGAGACACGACGAGTGTCTTTACCGTATTCAATTGCTCAAACCTTGGCAAGCCCTTTTCCAGAAACGAAAACATACGGTTGATATCCGCTACGATCTTACGGTTGGTCGTCAGCAAACAATGATCGCCATAAAAAGCCGCTGTGCTCTCGTTGAAATTCCCGGTGGAAACAAATGCATAGTGCCGGACCGTATTGAACGCCCTTTTCCGGATGACGCAAAGCTTCGCATGCACTTTCATATCAGGGAAGCCCACCAGCACTTTTACACCTTCCTCCTCCAGTCGTTCCTTCCAGAACAGATTCGCTTCTTCGTCAAACCGGGCCTTCAGCTCCATCATCACGGTCACCTGCTTCCCATTCCGCACAGCGTTCACAAGGGCGTTCACCACCTTTGAGTTTTTGGCCAGTCTGTAGCAGGTGATCTTAATGCTCTGCACAAAGGGGTCGATGGCTGCTTCCCGCAACAGATCGATCACAGAGTCGAAGGAATGATATGGGAAGTGTAACATGACATCCCTGCGCTCCATTACTTCCATAATGCGAAGCGGCTGCTTGAGCAGAGGGTGTACAAACGGGCGCGGACGAGCTTCCAGGTCTTTGAAGACAGCGGAAGGAAAGTCCATGAAGTCCTTGAAATTGTGTATCCGTCCTCCGGGGATCAGATTGTCTTTTTTGGTGAGCCCCAGCCGTTTCATCAGGTAGTCCAGTAGCCGCAGGTCTATATTCCGGTCATATACAAACCGGGTGGTTCTGCCTTTCTTTCTGTTTTTCAATCCCTTTTCCAGCTCCGTGATCAGATCGGTATTCACATCATTATCAATCTCCAGCTCTGCGTCTCTGGTCAGTTTTACGATATAGCCCAGAAACCTGTTGAATCCGAAGGGTGCGAACAGGTGTGGCAGGTTAAAACGGATGACATCTTCCAGTAGAATGACGTCCACTGTGTCTCCTTCTGAAGGTAACCTGAAGAACCTGGGAAGAACACGGGTGGGTATTTCGATAAGCGAATAACGCTGGAGCATGGGATTGTCGGTATGGCCCAGGACACAGGCCAGGTAGATCGACTTGTCGCGCAGGAAAGGGAGTTGAGGAATGCTCTCGATCATCAGCGGCACAATCTCGGTGCGCACTTTCTCATCGAAGATCCGGGTGATATACTCCTGCTGGTTTTTCGAGAGCTGCCGTTCGCTTCGGATATAAATATTATTTCTGGCCAGTTCTTCGATGATCTCCGCATAGACCTGATCAAAGTCCTGTTGCTGACGCATCACTGTTTGCTGTATTTCCTCCAGTATCTTCTCCGGTTGCTCTTCCAGGTGCACCCTGGCAGATTTTCCGGCTCTTACCATTTTATTGAGTGTGGCTACTCTTACCCGAAAGAACTCATCGAGGTTATTGGAGAAGATACCCAGAAACCTCAGCCGGTCATAAACATGATTACTACTGTCACGAGCTTCCTGCAGGACACGTTCGTTGAAGGCCAGCCAGCTGATGTCACGTGTGATGAACTGCGTCTTGGTTTTCATGCAAAAACAGATTGCCGCCTGCAACATACAATATGCTGGTCACGACGGGGATATGCGACGGGAAAACTTTACAATTTTTTAATCCGGTCGATCAGCCCGGTTGTAGAGTATCCCTGAACGAATGGGATCACCTCTACGCTTCCCCCATAGGATTGTACAAAATCTGCACCTACTATCTGCTCGGGCTTGTAATCACCTCCTTTCACCAGTATGTCCGGCCGCACTACCTGAATGAGTTCAGCAGGGGTTTCCTCTTCGAAAAAGCAAACGGCATCCACAAACAGCAGTGCAGCTAACTGGAAAGCCCGATCCTGTTCCTGGTTGAGTGGACGTTCCTCTCCTTTTAGTTTTCTGACAGAAGCATCCGTGTTAAGGCCAATTACCAGCCTGTTGCCCAGACTTGCAGCGCGTGCCAGATAGTCTATGTGACCATGATGGAGTATATCGAAGCAACCATTGGTGAAGACAATTTTCTTACCGGTGGCTCGCCAACCGTTCACCCGGTGTTGCAGGGTGGGGCGGTCAATGATCTTGTCGTGTATCCACTGAATCTTTTCCATTCCTTCGTGCGTTGTAAATCGGAAGTAAAACTAAGGAAAGCAATCCGAGCACCAGCACGATAGCTGTCTGTGCAAGCCAGCTCACCCAGCCAAAGGCCAGCGCGTAGGAGCCTTTCACCGCATACAATTTTACCAGCACTACCTGAACGGCGGGCGGGTAGGCACCTATGCCACCGGGGGTTACGATCATGCCGAGGCTGCCGAATACCAGCACGGAAAGTGCTGCCAGCCAGCCGAGATGGTCCGTTGCGTTAATTGCTTTAAAGCCGATAACCACGAGGCTGAGGTAACAGATCCAGATCAGGGCTGTGTAGAGCAGGAACTGGCCCTTTTTGTGCATGTATTTAATCGACATCACGCCATGGCCGATACCGCTGAGAAACCTTCCGATTTTGGATTTCCTTTTTTTGCGAAAGATAAAGATGGCAAGGGCTATAAATAGTGCAAGACCACCCATCAACAGTGCGACAGAGGATCCTTTGATGGCAAATTTGGCCAGTTGTTCATTGACATACTCACTCGCGATCTGCATCTGCAGCAGGAAGGCGATCAGGGTGACGAGGCCGAGGCAGAGGACATCGAAAGACCGTTCCGCCACGATCGTACCGACGATCTTGTCCACTGGTTCATTTTCATATTTAGCCAGAACGGTGCAGCGGGCCACTTCCCCCATGCGTGGAACAAGCAGGTTTACGAGGTAGCCGATCAGCACAGCGAAGGTGATGTTGGCTGTAGTTGGATACAGCTTCAGTGGTTCCAGCAGCAGTTTCCATCTCAATGCACGGAAAAGATGGGAAAGGAAGCCCACGATCAGCAGTACCGGCGCCAGGATCAGCAACTGGTCCTGTACTTCAGTAAATGCGACCAGTATCTCCTCTTTATCGCTAACAGTCAGCTTTCCATATTGCCACCAGATGAGTAAGCCGCCCAGCCCGAAGAAAATTACATACTGCAGGAGGGTAAGAAGAATCTTCTTCATGGGCTCAGATTTGATCAGAGTGTGTTGTTCTCTTTAGGAAAGATAATGGAAGGTTTGAACTTTTTGGCTTCTTCAAATTCCATTCTTGCATAGGAGATCACGATAACGGTATCTCCTACTGCCACACGCCTGGCCGCTGGTCCGTTCATACAGATCATTCCCGATCCGCGGGTGCCACGGATGACGTAAGTCTCCAGCCGCTCCCCATTATCTATATTCAGCACCTGCACCTTCTCATTTTCTATAAGATTGGCGGCATCCATCAGATTTTCATCTATAGTGATGCTTCCGATATAATGCAGGTTTGCTTCTGTGACCTTCACCCGGTGGATCTTAGATTTCAATACTTCGATCTGCATAGCGCGCAAAGGTACAAATTTGACTAATCTGCTGATTCAGATGTTGTAAGGATCACGCTCCTGTTCTGAAGTTCGCCCGCTAAAAGCTGGATGCACAGTTTTTGTATCCATATCGGTTCGTACTGAACGGCGAGGCCTGACAAACTGGCCTGGCACGTCACCATATACTTCCGAACTTCAACCATCAGCTTTAACCAAAAAAATGAACAGACTATGCAACACGCACTCTACCTCATGTTCAATGGCAACTGCGAGGAAGCAATGAATTTCTACGAGAAAGCCCTGGGGGGAAAGATCCATATGGTTCAGCGTTATGGCGAAGCACCAGTGGGCAGCAGCGAAGCCTACAAAGACAAGATCATGCACGCCTCGATGGACATTATGGGATTTAACATCATGTGTTCAGATGCAGATGAGAAACGCAATGTTCAGTTTGGCGACAACTGCCATATAGCGCTCGATTTCAAGTCGGACGGCGACCTCAACAAGACCTTTGATGCACTGGCGACCGGAGGTAAGGTGACCATGCCTGTACAGGAAACGTTCTGGGGTGCAACTTTCGCAATGGTAACTGATAAATTCGGTGTGAATTGGATGTTCAACCACGACAAGAAGTAGTGAACAAACACAAAAAAGGCTACCCTCGGGCAGCCTTTTTTTAGAATCATTACCGGAAGTTTTATTCTGCGCTTACTTCAAACTCCATTTCAACCACGTTTTCTTTGCCGAAGTCGATCTGAGCCTTATAAGTACCCACTTCCTTCACCTCATCAACGATGCTGATACGGCGACGGTCGATTTCATAACCCTTTTGTTCGCGGATAGCGCGGGCCAGTTGGATAGCGGTTACAGAACCAAAGATCTTTCCGCTGGTACCTGTTTTTGCACCTACCTTAACAGGAGAGGCAGTCAGTACTTCACGCACCTTGTTGAACTCGGCCATCAGTTTCTCTTCACGCTTTTTAAGTTGTTTCTGGCGTTCTTCCAGAACCTTCCTGTTAGAAGCGCTCGCCTCAATGGCGTACTTCTGAGGGATCAGGTAGTTGCGGGCATAACCAGGACGAACAGTAACCAGCTCGTTGGCAGCACCTAAATTATCTACATCTTTTATAAGAATAATTTGCATGACTTTTAGCTTTTGTTAAGTGAACAATCACCACTATTTTAAAAGGTCAGTTACATAGGGTAACAAGGCCATCTGGCGTGCCTTCTTAACAGCCTGGGCCACCTTACGCTGAAATTTCAGCGAGTTACCGGTAATACGGCGGGGAAGCATTTTACCTTGTTCGTTCACGAATTTCTTCAGGAATTCAGCATCTTTATAATCGATGTACTTGATTCCCATCTTCTTGAAGCGACAATATTTTTTCTGACGCTTTTCTACCCTCGTGGAGGTAAGGAATTTGATATCGTTTTGCTTAGCCATTGTTGCTGTTTTTTTAGATTAAGAAGTTGCTTCGGCTGCTTCAGCACCCTTGTTACGTCTGCGGGCATTGTAAGCCACTGCGTATTTATCCAGGCGAGTGATCATGTGACGCATCACATTCTCATCACGGTTCATCTGGATTTCCATTTTGTGGTTTACATCAGTTGGCGCCTTGTATTCCACCAGCCAGTAAAGACCTGTAGTCTTCTTGTCGATGGGATAAGCAAGAGAGCGAAGGCCCCAGCCATCAGAGTGAACAATCTCACCACCATTTTCTGTGATGAAGTCAGCGAACTTCTTCTGAGCGTTCTTGAACTCATCCTCAGCCAAAACCGGCGTAAAGATGACCATCAGCTCGTAGCTTTGAAGGTTGTTTGTTGCCATAAAAAATTATCTGTTAAGAAATGATTCCCAAACCTCCGGCACAACTTTGGATATCCCCGGAGGGATAGCCGGATAGTTTTGGGAGCGCAAAGATAAGTGTTTTATTTGAATAAGTTTCAATTGCGTCGTTCATCCAACGGCCTGTTTGGTTGAGGGTTGAGGGTTGATGGTTGATGGTTGTCGGATGTCAGATGTCAGATGTCGGATGTCAGATGTCGGATGTGAGTTGGGGACGCCTTGGCCTTCGCCTTCGCTTTGGCCTCTGCTTGGGCTTTGGCCTTCGGTTTCGCCTATTCCCTGCCAATGGCCAACGGCCCGTTTGGTTGGTGGTTGAGGGTTGAGGGTTGTGGGTTGTGGGTTGTAGACGTTGCATGCAACGTCTCTACGGCAATGTCCTTTCTGTTTGCGAATCATTGTGCAAAAATGGGTTGGTAAAGGCAGAAATATGGGTCGCTAAGGTCGCGCGACCCGTATCAAAGCCGCTGCTGGTGCGGAAAGAGAATTTGTGGCATGCAAAATGCGGGGACAATTTTTTCGAAGAAAACCAGCTAAAAACAAGTGTGCTGCGAGGGTATCACCAAAGTATCACCAAAGAGTCACCAAAGTATCACCAAAGAGTCAACAAAGAGTCATCACAGTGAAGGCTGCATAAGGCTTGTACAGCCAAAACGCTAATTTTTAAGAAAAGAGCTATGTTTTGCTACCCAGTTGCCAGGGTATCACCAAAGTATCACCAAAGAGTCAGTAAAGAGTCATTAAGGACTTGTCCATACCTGATTGGTTGAGGGTTGTGGGTTGAGGGTTGTCAGATGTCGGATGTCAGATGTCGGATGTGAGTGGGGGACGCTTTGGCCTTCGCCTTCGCTTTGGCCTCGGCTTGGGCTTTGGCCTTCGCTTTCGCCTTTTTCCCTGCCAATGGCCAACAGCTAACGGCCCATCTCATCCAAACCCATTGCTGTTGTTGCGCAACACCAGCAAAACGCCGCCTGGCGCGGAAAGAAAATCTCTGGCATCAAATATGCGGAGCCATTTTTTAGCCTCATATGTAATTTCAATACCAATTATTTAGGCGAACGAGAATGGGGGATGACTCCTTTATGACTCCTCTATGACTCCTTTATGACTCCTTTATGATACCTTGTCAATACCTTGTCGGCAGGTTGGGAAATTGGAGAAACTTTAGCGGACATATTTCACAATTAAGCAAAATGTTGGAAGACTTCAGCTAAAACAAAAGAAGAAAATCGAGAGAATTGTTTGAAATCTGCTTGCCGGACCAGCCTCAAAAACTATTACCAGTAAGAGACCGATACGGAATGAGTCCTATTAATATGCGACCCCTTTCAGGGGTCGACCGGTGGCGCGAAACATGAAATGCCCGGTGTCTTAGTAAGATGCTGCACTAAGCTCCCGGCAGGCCCGACTTACTTCCGAAGGTCTTTGCAAACCTTTAGCCTGACGCTACCATGGCTCTGGCAGGGCTCAGGGTGATCTGAGGTACAGTCCGCGCATCAATAGCCGCCAGGCATTGCAATCCTTATTTGAGATCTCCCGGTTATACCGCATCATCGTCACTTGCATACATTACCCCCGGTTCTGAATAGGTAACACACAAACTACTTTCCGCAGGAAAAGGTGGTAGCAGTGGTAGCGCTACCTGCTCCAAACCCTTGCCGGTAGCGGAAAGAAAATTAATGGCACCAAAAATGCGGAGCTGGTTTTCGATAATATATTCAGCTAATGCATCAATCGTCCCGGTGAACGATAAAGGGGGGATGACTCCGTGATGATACCGTGGTGACTCCGTGATGACTTGCTGATGATACCGTGGTGTGACTAATAAACGTCAGGCATCCACAACTGATTTCTGACAACTGATTCCCGACAACCACCTAAGGCTAACCCAACCTTCAAATAAACCTCTTGGTCTATGTGTTCAGTTCATATAACCGAATCTTCAAAAATATTCTAAGACCTATGAGGTATCTACGTTCCCTTCTGGCGATTGCGGTTTTCTTTGCAGCGCTGGCACCCACAGACTCAAGGGCTTCCCACGCGGCAGGTGCCGAGATCACGTATGAATGGATCTCTGGTTCTACCTACAGGATCAATTACAGACTCTACCGCGACTGTGCAGGTATCGCTGAGCCGAATACGGTTACAGTCTGTTATTTTCCCACCTGTGGCGGCCCCACCGCTAACCTGGTTCTTCAAAAAGCGCCTTCACCCAATGGAACGGTTGTGGGAACCGGCTGTCCTGGATACGGCAGCACCTGCGATACCGGATCAAACCCAGGATACCGCGAATGGCTGTATACCAACACGGTCACCCTGCCAAGTCAGTGCAATTACTGGAAGTTCTTCGCGACCATCAGCGCAAGGAACGGCTCTGATAACCTCGTCGGGCAGGGACTTCTCTATGTGGAAACCACTTTTGATAACCTGGCCGCCCAGGGCAATTCCTCACCCTATTTTACGGTGAAACCCATCAACTATATGTGTGTAAACTCACCCTATTCTTACAATAACGGAGCAATCGACCCCAATGGAGATTCTCTCTCTTTTGAGATCATCCAGCCCCTTGGCGGCGGCACCTGCGTGTCCCCTAATGGCGGCGGCACCCCCATCCCATTCAGCAGTACTATTTACAACCTGATCGACAATCCGATCGCCACCGGCAATACGTTTTACATCAGTCCGACAACCGGCCAGATGACGTTTACGCCAAATTTGGAACAGGTGGGGGTGATCACTGTGCTGGTAAGGGAATGGCGGAACGGTCAGCAGATCGGTACCATCATGCGCGATATGCAGTATATCGTTGAAAATTGTGTTTCCGTTCCACCCAATCTGAACCCCGACCCGCTGAGCCTCAGCGGCGGTGCACAGATGGTAAACGGAGAGGTACAGGGTTGTGCGCTGGAACCCATGAGTTTCTGTTTCGACATTCTTTCTACCAATCCTGCCGCGGTGCTTGTGGCCAGCTCCAACAACAGCACGGTCGCTCCGGGCTCAACCATCACTTACACAGGTACGGGTACAGACTCAGTGAGGGGCTGCTTCTCCTGGGTGCCTGCTTTAAGTGACACCGGCCTGAGCATCATCACCATCACCGTAAAAGATTCCAACTGTGCTCCTCCCGGCATCATCCTCCAGCAAACCTTCACCATCCCGGTTTACATCTGGCCGCCTACAGTGGGTGGTCCTGACACCGCCATCTGTGCCATCGACTCGGTCCGGCTTGATGTGAGTGGTGGTACCGCCTGGGAATGGTCTGTATTGGGCGGAGGTGCTCCGATTACCTCACTCAGTTGTACAAGCTGTAAAAATCCCTGGGCGAAGCCGAATGTTACCACAAAATATCTCGTGACATCCACTGCCGG
>JAEYQO010000072.1 GCA_023409975.1 Bacteroidota bacterium
CTTTTGAAGCAGTCTTAACGTACGAATCGTCAATCACTTCCTGGAATCCGCCCTGAGTGAATTCTTCCAGTCTGGAATAGGATCTGTTCAGACGGAGATTGGCTTTGGGTGAAAAGTTCACGAGTGGTTTGCGGAAATCCCAGGTTAGCTGGCGGCGGAACATATGAAAAAGGTTTGCCGCAGTAGTAATATTTGTGACAACGATATTCAGCTCTCCTGAAAGTTGCAGGAACCGTTCCAGACGCGCAGACGAATGTTCGGGCCCTTGTCCCTCAAATCCATGTGGTAGTAACATTACCAGACCGCACATCCGGTTCCATTTCGTTTCTCCTGTACAGATATATTGGTCGATAACAGTTTGGGCACCGTTAGCGAAATCCCCAAACTGCGCTTCCCAGATTGTCAAAACATCAGGATTCGCCATGGAGTAGCCGTATTCAAATCCTAATACAGCAAATTCACTCAAAAGAGAATTAAATATCCGGAAGTTTGCAGTCTCGGAAAGTCCGGTGATCCTGTTATATTCCTCATTTGTCTTCTCGTCATGTAAGATCGCATGTCGGTGAGAAAAGGTCCCTCTCTGCACGTCCTGACCACTCATCCGGACATCCTTTCCTTCTGCTACCAGGCTTCCGTAAGCGAGTAGCTCACCGGTAGACCAATCGATCAAACCACTCTCCTCGTAAAGCTTTACTTTTTCGTCAAGAAGCTTTTGAATTTTTCTCAATGGTTTGAAGCCCTCCGGAACTGACATGATGCTGCGGAACAAACGTTCCAGCTCAGCTTTGTCTATGGCCGTTGTCGGTGATTGTTGAAAATCTTCAAAGTTTGCCCTGCGCAGATCTCTCCAGGCTTGTTCCGGCGTTTGAAGTTCATAGGGGAGCGGCTTTTGTTTTAGCTCGTCCAGGCGCTGCTGAAGGTCGTTCCAGAAACGCTTTTCCATTTCCTCTGCAAGCTGCTTGATTTCAGTTGCGCCGGCAGCAAGCAGCTTTTGCATATACACCTCTCTGGGGTTCGGGTGCTTCTTAATCAGATCGTACAGTTTCGGCTGGGTAAAACTCGGGTCGTCTCCTTCGTTATGCCCGTGACGACGATAACATACCATGTCGATGAAGATGTCCTGATGGAACTGTTGTCTGTAGGCGATCGCCAGTTCACAAGCTTTTACTACAGCCTCGGGATCGTCTCCGTTCACGTGAAGAACCGGCGCCTGCAGCATCGATGCAACGCTGGTGCAATAGTCTGCTGAACGGGCATCATCAAAATCAGTAGTAAAGCCGATCTGGTTGTTGATGACAAAATGTATCGTACCTCCGGTATAATATCCAGGGAGCAAACTCATCTGGAGTAGCTCGTAAACCACACCCTGTCCCGCAATGGCTGCATCTCCATGAATCAGGATCGGAAGTACTTTTTCGTATTCGCTGTTATAAAGTGCGTCAGCCTTCGAACGGGCATAGCCGGTAACTACAGGATCTACCACCTCAAGATGCGAAGGGTTGGGCGCCAGCTGAACATTGATCTCATTTCCGGCAGGTGATTTGATATTAGCCCTGAAACCCAGGTGGTATTTCACATCGCCACTACCCATAGTGGTATCCGGCGGGTGATTACCTTCAAATTCTGAAAAGATTTGCTCATAGGTTTTGCCAAGGGTATTCGCCAGTACGTTCAGTCTGCCTCTATGAGCCATACCGATTACGACTTCTTTTACACCCGTATCAGCAGCGTTATTGATGATCGTATCCAGCGCCGGGATGGTACTTTCTCCACCTTCGAGGCTAAAACGCTTCTGGCCGATATATTTTGTGTGCAGGAACTTCTCAAATATGACCCCCGCGTTGAGCTTTTCAAGAATTCTGCGTTTCTGCTGCACAGACAACTGACGCTGCATCGCCTGCTCAAACGCCTGCTGTATCCAGTTGAATCTGTCTGCATTGTTGATATAGGTGTACTCAATCCCGACTTCACCCCCATAGGTAAATTTCAGACGCGCGATGATATCCCTCAGCTTCGCCTTGCCTATTCCGGCAAATTTTCCCGCAAAGAATTCTGTGTCGAGATCGGCCTCTGAAAGCCCAACGTCTTTTAGCTCAAGCCTTGGGTTGCGATCCTTTCTAGGTCTGATAGGATTGGTAGTCGCTATCAGGTGCCCACGTTTCCGGTATCCCTGGATGAGCTGGTATACACTGAATTCCTTAGAAAGCTGGTCCCCACTTACAGGCACAGCATCTGCAGAATGACCATTCGATCTGGAGATGGCAAAATCAAAGCCCTCAAAGAACTTCTTCCATTCAGGGTCGACATTTGTGGGATTCGCGGAATAATCTCTGTAAAGGGATTCGATATAGGACGGATGAGAACTCATCACGAAACTGAAATCTTTCATCTTGACACCAGAAGTTTGTATCTGTGTTTGAGTATTTTTTTCTCTCTGCCTTGCAGTAACCGACAAAGTTAGGCAAGCCTGTTTAATTTTCAGGGGCCCAATTTCTAATGTTTAAAAGGTTAAAACATACCTTTTTTAGTAATAGCATCGGAGAGTCGTGGTTCCATCTCAAGAATAGCGGGATGTAGTTCCTGGCCTGGAGGATCGAGAACCCACCGGCGTTCCCGAAATCTCATATCGCAACAGATTACTTCGCTTTTCATGAATCCATTGACCCGTATAGGTAAAAGAATAGTAATCTGCCAATACGGTTCATCTACATCTTCCTGAAGTTCCATGTTTACGTCTGCTACACCAGAGGCGGTTTCAATGGTCAGTTCAATTGGTTCCATATCCACGAAGGTATCACAGTTTCAGGCGGGGTCAGAACTAAGGGCTAATTTTACATAAACCTTGCAGTTTGCGAACGTCTGTTTATCTGGTAACACCACCATTTACTCAACTGAATACACCTTACCCTGCTACGGCTTATCTGAAGGGCTTCTTAAACACAAAAGAGGTTCCTTCATTTCAGTCGGATCTGGGTATCGAGGTTACACTTGCTTTGTTTTCCAGGCAGGGCCTGGAGCGCGTTTTTGAAAGAGCTTCCCGGAGTGAAACTGTTTCCGAAAATGCAGCAAGAATGTTGGCGCTTACCGATGCTTATCTTGAAACGGTCGAAAGTGTCATCGGCTTCCTGCAGGGGAAAAACCCTACACTGGCGCACCTGATAGCCGGACGTGGCTTTCTCCCCGAAGCGTCGCGCTTCAAAGAGCTGGACGATCTGAATTACTCATTCGGAACAATGGGCATTCAGGATAAAGCGAAGCATCTGGCAACCATGTATCTGGAGGATATTTCCGACCTTATCAAAGAGACGGTTGATCCTCACTTTGGGTTTAGTCGCTATGCCGAACGTCTGGGCCGTTCTGCCAACAGCTTTGATGAACTATATGAAGCGCTGGCAATGGACCTCAGCATCGTTGACGAAATGATGCTTCAGATACTCGAAGCCCAGCTGGATAAGTCAAATCCCATACTCGCAGCTTTTTCGGTTCCCTTTCCAGGAAATCTGTTTGCAGCGTTCCGGTGTGCACAATGGATCAGGAAACACCGCCCGGACATCAGAATCGCCATGGGAGGCGGATTCCCTAATACGGAACTTCGTTCTTTGAATGATCCCAGGGTATTTGAATTCTTTCACTATATCTGCCTCGATGATGGAGAAAGCCCCCTTGAACAATTGCTGCTCCATTTGCAGGGAGCTATCGGTGAAGATGAACTGAAACGTAGCTTTCTGCTCCGGGATGGAGCAGTAGTGTTTATAGATAACAAGAGTTGTCAGGATTATCGTTTGGGACAGGTTGGTGTTCCGGACTACACCGACCTCAGACTCAATGACTACATTTCCGCTATCGAAATTACCAACCCCATGCATAGTCTCTGGAGCGATGGGCGCTGGAATAAACTTACGATGGCGCATGGTTGCTACTGGGGCAAGTGTACTTTTTGTGATATTTCCCTGGATTATATCCGCAATTATGAACCCCTGACTGCGTCTGTTCTTTGCGACAGGATGGAAGAAATCATCAGCAAAACAGGTAATACCGGCTTCCATTTCGTGGACGAGGCAGCGCCACCGGCTTTAATGAGGGCTCTCGCTCTGGAAATTATCCGGAGAAAGATGGTGGTGAGCTGGTGGACGAACATCCGATTTGAAAAAAGTTTCACCCGCGATCTATGTCTGTTATTGAAAGCTTCGGGCTGTATCGCAGTTTCCGGTGGATTAGAAGTTGCTTCTGACCGATTGCTTCAACTCATTCAGAAGGGGATTACGGTATCGCAGGTTGCCAGAGTGAACAAATATTTTGCGGAAGCAGGAATTATGGTGCATGCCTACCTGATGTATGGTTTCCCCACTCAAACGGCGCAGGAAACCATTGACTCACTGGAGATGGTAAGGCAAATGTTTCAGGCTGGTGTATTGCAGTCTGCCTACTGGCATCAATTCGCTATGACTGCTCACAGTCCGGTAGGCCTGGAACCTGAGCGTTTTCAGGTAGCGAGGAAAAACGAAGACGAAGGGAGCTTCGCGAATAATGACCTGGAACACCTGGATCCGACAGGTGCCGAACACGAATCGTTCAGCTACGGCCTCAGAAAATCGCTGCATAATTTTATGCACGGAGCCTGCCTTGACCTTCCTCTTCACAAATGGTTCGATTTCAAAGTTCCAAAAACAACAGTAGCCCCAGGTTTTATCCAGAAAGCATTAGCCGAGGCAGATCTCAATAGCTCATCTGGTACACGGGTCGTATTTATCGGTCAATTGCCGGAGCCAAACTGGTTTACGAAGTCAAAGAAGGGTAACACCTGGGAAATGATTTCTCTGACCTTTCAAAGTAGAACGGCATCCATCACAGTTTCTCTTAACAAGGCCGAAGGAGACTGGCTGTACAAAACACTTCCAACCTTACGGCCGGACAAGCTCAAACTAAGGACCCGCCAGGAACTACGGGACGACTTTGAAAGATCCGGACTCGAAAATTTTGAACTTTTTTGGGATAACAAGCCGGTGACTCAACTCCATAAATTCGGATTGCTCCAGTTCTGACCGGCGTTTTTTGGGGTCGGTTTTCCCTGCAAAAATTCATAGCTTTGTTATTATTGGTATTTTCAAAAAGACATCATTAATGCCAGAAACAAAGCACCACTGGGCTTCCAATATCCGATTTCTTCGCCTGAGAAAAGGCTTGAGCCAGGACGCACTCGCAGAACAATTAGGGATCACCCGTTCTAAACTGAATGCCCATGAAAATGGACAGACCGTGAACCCCACTGCCGAAGACCTGATTCACTTTTCCGCCTTCTTCCAATTAAGCATCGATAGTTTGATGAAAGTGGATCTCGGCTCACTTTCTGAAGCTAAATTCAAAGAGCTGGAAGCAGGTAATGACGCATACGTTACCGGTAGCAAGCTGAGGGTGTTGGCCACGGCCGTTGATAGCGATAATAATGATCAGATCGAATTTGTTCCCCATAAGGCCAGGGCGGGTTATCTGAGCGGTTATAGTGATCCGGAATTTATCGGTAAACTTCCCACGTTTACAATGCCCAATCTGCCAGGCGATAGGAAGTTCAGGATGTTTCAAACCGTCGGGGATTCCATGTATCCTGTTCCCGAAAATGCGCTCGTTATCGCGAACTACGTAGAAGACTGGTCCTCCCTTAAGCCAGATACACCGTGCATCGTGGTTTCGAGAGAAGAGGGGATCGTTTTCAAGCTGGTGACTAATCAGATCCGGAAAAACAAGACCCTTTTGCTAAAGTCACTTAATAGTGCCTATCCTCCCTATGAGCTGGAAGCGGGTCAAATCCTTGAAGTCTGGAAATTTGTAAACTATATCAGTGACACTTTACCCGAACCTGAACTTTCCTTACAGGAGATGTCGAAAAGTCTTCATGAAATCAGGCAGACACTTCAGAAGATGAACAATTCCCGCCTGCAATAAGTTTGATGGTTGATCGTTTATGGTTGATGGCGTCTTTGCCTTCGCTTTCGCCTTGGCTTTGGCCTGTTTAGCGTTTAGTTAAGAATCTGAGAAAACCAGCCAAATCATACCCCAGAACGAGCTAAAGCCCTTCCAGGTACCTGCTACCTTCCTTGTAGGTTCCTTGTACCTTCCTTGAAGGTTCCAACTAACTGGCATAATACGAGAGGACGGTGTCGTACATACGTCTTACTGGTGTCCTACTGGTGTC
>JAEYQO010000093.1 GCA_023409975.1 Bacteroidota bacterium
AGAGAAGTGACCGCATATAGCAGTCGGAGATTATATTTTAGAGCTGAATTAAAAAATAGATAACTTTATGTGACCAGGAATGACCACATATACTTCCACTTTGCTTTCTACATAGCAGTCGTTAGTCGCTAGAGGTTAGGTGGTTAGTGGGGAACTGGGCTTTCGGTTCGCATCCAGCCAATCGCCAACGGCCAACGGCCAATGGCTTTTCCCAGGCCGAGGCCAAGGCCAAGGCCAAAGCCAAAGCCAAAGCCAAGGCAATAGCAGCCAATGGAAAATCAGTCGTCTGGTTAGACGGTTAGACGGTTAGACGGTTAGTTGGTTAGACGGTTAGTTGAGGGGCTTTGGCCTCGCTTTCGCCCTCGCATCAATTGCAAACGGCTTTTCGGCCACCATTGGTACTCCCTATATACTCCCTATACCCTCCCTATATACTCCCTATATACTCCCTAGTTCCTTTAGGGTTCCTTTATGGTTCCTTTAGCGCGCCCCCAAGGCACCTAAGGGGGAAACCTGTTATTCAGTGGAGACTTAAAGTCCTGCCAAATACAAGTATCCAACCACAGAAAACTGTACGCCATCAGTACAGTCGGCCATGAACCAACTAACGGAAACCATCAACCATCAACTCGGCATTCATCAACTTCGCAAATCCATGTCGGTACAATAAATTCTGATTCTCATCGTTTTAGTGGAAAGCGGTCCGGAGCGGACGGCTGTTGGAGAGGGGAGTTATCAACACATGTGAGTATGTTTTTGTATGTGGTGCTGGAAGTCCTCCTAATTTAACTGAAGAATTCAGACAAGCAGCATAGCTTATGAAGCGATTGAGATTGATCAGACCCTGGAGATTACGGGCACAGCGGCAACGGGTTATCGAGGAACGCATGGAAGTGATGGGCCCTGAACTGACACCTGCCGCAAATTCTTTTGATTTCCACCGGGAAGCCGGCCCGGACGGAGAAACGCCAGGCACTCAGATTGAGGAATTGTACTGGACACGCCGGGCTCCGGAAGCGCAGGAGATCAGCCGGTGTTCTTCTACCCGGGAAGGGGTATTACAGGTCTGGCACGGAATGCGTGGAACCGGACATTCTCCGGAGGCTACAGTGCGGACACCTCAGGCATAGCTGGCACTTTTTTTTAACCGGTTGAACCATATTATCATTCAACTCCTTTAGTTAAACATGCAACGTCACATCTACGAGACGGGCATCATTGGCAATTGCGCCTTTTTAGCCCATGTACATAAGAACACGAATATAGCCTGGTTATGCTGGCCGAGATTTGACAGCAGCTTTGTGTTTGGCAGTCTGATGGATTCACATAAAGGTGGAGAATTCTCCATACTTCCGGAGGGAGCTTTTGACAGCAGCCAGCGATACATTGAGAATACGAATGTACTTGTTACGGAGGTGGAGACTTCTGAAGGCAGTTACCGGGTTACTGATTTTGCACCCCGGTTCAGATTGTATGAACGATATTTCCGTCCGCTGATGCTGGTTCGGAAGATTGAACCTATTAAGGGACATCCCAAAGTTAAAGTCACCTGTTCGCCTGTGGGAGATTACGGCGCGCTGCAACTGAAGCCGATACAGGGTAGTAATCATATTGAATTTGTGGGACTGGACCGCCCCCTGCGACTGACGACCAATGTGTCGATCAACTATGTGATGGATCATGAATACTTTGTCCTGAATGAGCCGAAGTATATGGTCCTGACCTATGGCCTTCCGCTCGAGGCGCCTCTGGTCACAACGGCGGAGGATTTTCTGATGCGGACGATATCCTACTGGCGGAGCTGGATCAAGGCGACTGGTATTGGCAATATGTATCAGCAGCAGGTGATCCGTTCTTCGCTGGCGTTGAAGATCCACCAGTACGAGGATACCGGTGCGATCATAGCAGCCAGTACGACCAGTCTGCCTGAATATGACGGGAGCGGGCGTTGCTGGGATTACCGGTATTGCTGGCTTAGAGATGCATACTATATCCTGAATGCTTTCAACAATATCGGCCACTTTGAAGAGGCCGAGCAGTATTTTCATTTCATAGCCAATCTGCGGTTCCGTGAGGATGGACGGTATAATCCCCTGTACACCATTACGGCGAAGGCGGATTTCCGGGAGCAGATCATGGATCTGGAGGGATATAGAGGTAATAAGCCGGTAAGAGTGGGCAATCAGGCAGTGGAGCATATTCAGAATGATACGTATGGTCAGGTAATGCTGTCTTTGCTGCCGTTGTATACGGACAGGAGGTTCATATTTGAAGAGCGCCAGGATTCGTCGATCTGGATCAATAATATTCTATCCAAGATCGAACGCACGATTGATGAGCCGGATGCTGGCATCTGGGAGTTCAGAACGATGGCCCATCATCACTGTTATACCAATCTTTTCCAGTGGGCCGGCTGCAAGGCTGCGATGAAGATGGCGAAGCATATCGGGGACCAGAATCTGCTGGAACGTGCGGAGGCTTTGCGCGACCGGGCGGTGGAGCGTATAGAAGCCTGTTATGACCCTAAGCGGAAGGTGTACACAATGGCAGAGGGTGTTAGTGCGCTTGATGCGAGCACCCTGCAATTGATCATGATGCATTACCTGGATCCGCGTTCTGAACGTGCCCGCGATCATCTGAAAGCACTGGAGCAGGAATTGAAAGCAGATCAGGGATTATTCTACCGGTATATTGTAGAAGATGATTTCGGGAAACCAAAGACGACTTTCCTGATTACGGCATTCTGGTATGTGGAGGCGCTGGCTTGTGTTGGGCGGATTGATGAGGCGATTGAGAACTTCAACAGTCTGCTGAAGTTTACAAACCATCTGGGCCTGCTCAGCGAGGACGTAGATGCCAGCGATGGCAGTCAGTGGGGCAACTTCCCTCAGGCCTACAGTCATGTAGGACTGATGAATGCCGCGTACCGGATTGCCAAGAAGCTGGATTATCCGGGTTTCTTGGAGTAGTCAGTAGTCAGTAGTCAGTAGTCAGTGGTCAGTAGTCAGTAGTCAGTGCAGGAACCGATAAGTTACATCGTACGGAAGTTACCGACAACTCACAACCCACAACTCACAACCCCCAACCCCAACCCAAGTCCCAGGCGTAGTCCAAAGACAGGGTGGTCTACAATCCGTTTACAACCAGCTTTGAGCTACTGTAAATAAACGTTTTTTGATTGAAAAGCGGGGACGCTGAGGGTCTCAGGTTTCAGCCATCAAACGTCCGAATTCAAGCACCGGTAACCGCCTCCATCGGTAGGGATAATAAATTTAACCCTGATAGTGCTATCTTGGTGAGGGCAACGCAGCTTAACGTGTTGCCATACTTGAAGATATTTTGATCATGAGTGATTTTCATGAGATTATTTCTGCCTTAATAAAATTCCGGGATGAGCGTGACTGGGATCAGTTTCATAATCCTAAGGATCTGGCCATAGCCCTCAATATAGAAAGCAGCGAGCTGCTCGAGTTGTTTTTATGGAAACCTGCTGAGGAGGCCGATGCAGAGAAGGTGAAAGCAGAGCTGGCGGACGTTTTGAGCTTCGCTTTTCTACTGGCTAACAAATACGGTTTTGATATCCGGGAGATCGTTCTGGATAAGATCCGGCAGAATGAAACGAAATATCCCGCAGATAAGGCGCGGGGCACCTCAAAGAAGTACAATGAGTTATGAATTCGGCAACGTTTGAAATCCGGAGCTCCCGTTTCGACGAGACATTGTTTCAGGAATTCGGGCACGTTCATGCGGCAAAGGAACAGTGGCCGGTTGTCTATCTGTTGAGTACAGAGGAGACACGGGAGGCCTATGTGGGAGAAACAACAGATACTTACTCGAGGATGCGGGCTCATTTACGGAGCGATAAGAAAGTGAGGCTCACGACGGTTCACCTGATTACCAGCACGAAGTTCAATAAATCTGCAACGCTGGATCTGGAATCCAACCTCATAAAATACCTCGCGGGCGACGGATATTACAGCTTGCAGAACGGCAATCTTGGTCTGGCAAACCATAATTATTTCCAGAAGAAAGAGCTTTATTGGGGGATGTTCCGGGATATCTGGAACAAGCTGCGGGAAGAGGGAATTTCCAGGCACTCTATTGAATACATTGAGAATTCCGATCTCTTCAAATATTCTCCGTACAAGAGCCTCTCGAAAGACCAGAAGGATGGGTTGAAAGTGATGATTAAAAACCTGTTGAACGGTGTGCAGCACCGGTTTGTGATCGAGGGCGGCGCAGGTACTGGAAAGACGGTTCTGGCGGTGTTTCTCTTTAAACTCCTGCGCACAAGTGAAGCGGAATTCAATTTCAAAGAGTTTGGCGAAGATGAGGCGGAGTTTATAGAGCTGGTAGCCCGACTCCGGGAAATCTATCCTGACCCTAAAATGGCTTTAGTGGTGCCCATGGCTTCTTTCCGAAAAACACTCAGGAAAGTTTTCCGTCACGTAAAGGGACTAAGTGCCAATATGGTGAAGGGGCCATCGGAAATTGTGGACGAGCAATATGATATCATCGTGGTCGATGAGGCTCATCGGTTGCGAAGACGGGTAAATCTGGGAACCTATTTTGGCGTGTTTGATAAGGTTTGTGCAGCTTTAGGGTTGGATAAACATAGCTGCAGTGAGCTGGACTGGATATTGAAACAATCGCAGTCGACGTTATTGTTTTACGATGAGAAGCAGTCGATCAAGCCCTCAGACGCGGGGAAAGAGGTCTTTGAGCAATTGAAGATCAGTCCGGGAACCCGTGTTCAGCGACTTGTTTCTCAGTTCAGGGTGCGAGGGGGCAACGATTATATCCGGTTTATCCACAAATTACTTGATTGCGAACTCAAACCGGGTGACAGGGCATTTCATTCGGGCGATTATGAGCTGGCGCTGTATGATTCGCTATCTGCAATGACGGAAGCGATACGCAAGCGAAACGAAGATAGCGGGCTGGCAAGGCTGGTGGCTGGGTATTCCTGGCCCTGGGTATCGAATAAGAACCCGGAGCTCCACGACATAAAGATAGAGGATGTAGCCTTGAAGTGGAACAGTGTGTCGGAAGACTGGGTTCATTCACCCAATGCGGTAAATGAGGTGGGTTGCATTCATACGACGCAGGGTTATGATTTGAATTATGCCGGTGTGATTTTCGGCAACGAAATCCGGTATGACCGGGAACGTCGGGAAATCATCATTGATAAGGATCAGTATTTTGACAAGAACGGGAAGCAGTCGGTTTCGGATCCGGCAACGCTGAAGGAATTCATCGTCAACATTTATAAGACCATTATGTTCCGGGCTATCAAAGGCACCTATGTATATGTCTGCGATCCTGCTTTGCGTGAATACTTCGCTGACTGGATGGCCGTCAATCGGAAAGAAAAAGCGGTAACCTTCATGGCACCGGAGCAGGTCCATCCTTTTGTCAACGCCCTGCCTGTTTATGATTTGCAAGTGGCTGCAGGGGACTTCAGTATACCGCAGCAGGTGGCGGATGTGCAATGGGTGGCAAAACCTGATCGGTTTATTGACGGGCGGGATCTATTTGTTTGCAGGATCAGCGGGGAATCGATGAACAGGGTGATACCAAATGGATCACATTGTGTTTTCAGAAGATACAATGGGGGTTCCAGAAACGGCAGAATCGTGCTGGTGGAGCATACCAATATCCAGGAGGCGGACTTCGGGTCAGGTTATACGGTCAAAGAATACCATAGTCGAAAGCAGTACCTGGACGGCGGCTGGTCGCACGAATCAATTGTTTTAAGACCTTTATCAGACAATCCGGAATATGAAGATATTGTTCTGGAAGAGGATGAGGCAGTAAGCCTGCGGGTGGTGGGGTTGTTTGAGGGCGTAATTCATTAATCAAGGCCGTTTCCTTTCTGCAGGCACTGAGCGGCCTCACGTTACTATTAAATTTTTCTAATTAGATTCTCTTAAACGTTCTGTTGCCTGAATTGCTGTTCCGGAATGTCGATGGTGCTTTCAGGAATTGTCGACCAAGGATCAGCGGGGTATCATCAATACGTCAACTCTGAGTTAACTAAGGGTCACCAAAGAGTCATTCCTCTGTAGCTCCTCTGCAGCTCCTCTGTAGGTCTGGCTGTTTTTCCTGGGGAATTGACCGTTTTCGTGGCTATCCGGGGAGGATTAGCGTTAGACGGCCCATTTTACGTTCTTTCAGTCTGGAACCTTTGGATGTGTCGTCCCCATATTTACCTGCCTGAAATTCAGGTTTGTGGACCTAATAATAGGGCATTTCGGGGTCTAAAACTGTATACGGAACCCGGTTTTTCGAAAGAAAATAAAGGGGTTGGCACGGTAGTTTTAAACTATTAAGCGTACAGATTTGGTACATGCCCCGGCTGATGGAACGGCAGATGAGATAAGGATTTAGAAGAAGCTGTGCGGTAAATACGACCAATCTACAAAAAGCAGAACAGGCTACACGTAGTCTCTTCTGCTTTTTCCTATTTGTAGATTTACACAGACTTTCATTGAGGTTCCAGGGAGTTACTCAATAGATTGAGTATTTTTACTCAATAGGCTGAGTAATTTTACTCAGCATACCCTTGAATTTACTCAATACTTTGGGTAGCTTTATCATTGGAATACTAATTTATATCAAATGTTTGAACGGCCGTTATTGAATGAGCTGAAACAACGGATGGGAGAACCACGCAGGTTCATTCAGGTATTGATGGGGCCGCGCCAAGTGGGGAAAACCACATTAGCGACTCAACTACTTGAGCAGCTTTCCGCACCGTCAGTTTACGAATCAGCAGATGCCATCCCTGCTGCGGATGCTGTATGGGTAGAACAGATATGGGAAGCTGCAAGGCTGAGAATGGATGTGGGAGAACTTCATGAAATGATTCTGGTCTTTGACGAAATTCAAAAAGTAGCCAACTGGAGCGAAATTGTCAAAAAGCTTTGGGATGAGGATACCCGTAACCGTCGAAATATCAAGCTGGTCCTACTCGGCTCATCCCGATTGCTAATACAACAGGGCCTGACTGAATCTCTGGCGGGCCGATTTGAAAGCAGTTACGTCGGTCATTGGACCTTTAGCGAAATGCGTGATGCATTCGGGTGGAATGCTTCTGAATATGTCTGGTTTGGCGGGTATCCTGGTGCTGCAACTCTGATCCATGATGAACATCGCTGGAAGACATATGTCCTGAATTCCCTGGTTGAAGCCAGTATTTCAAGAGACATACTAATGTTGACGCGGATTGATAAACCTGCTTTGATGAAGCGGTTATTCGAATTGGGGTGTCTTTATTCCGGACAGGTACTTTCTTACACGAAGATGCAGGGTCAACTTCAGGACGCCGGAAATACAACTACTTTATCGCACTACCTTTCATTACTTGACACTGCAGGACTCCTATCCGGGCTGGAGAAATTTGCTGCTGATGTTGTACGCAAACGCGCTTCGAGCCCGAAGTTTCAGGTTTACAACAATGCTTTGCTGACGGCACAACAAACAGAAACCTTCGAAACAGGATCCATACATCCAGCATTGTGGGGACGAATGGTAGAATCTGCTGTGGGCGCACATTTGCTAAACGCAATGACCAGCTCTGGATTCAAGATATTTTATTGGCGGGAAGGGAATAAGGAAGTGGATTTCGTGTTAGAATGGAGAGGAAAAGTTATCGGGCTGGAAGTTAAGACAGGCGTAGAAAAAAATACTGAAGGCATGAAAGCATTCAAAGAGCGGTTTAATCCGTATAAAATATTGCTCGTCGGCAAACAAGGGATTCCCTGGGAAGATTTTCTTAAGACTGACCCGAAGGAGCTCTTTCGCTGAATGCAGGATGCTTCATCTGAGGGACACCTACGTATTGAAAGGGTGAGGTAAAACTTGCAAACAACACTTCCGCAAGACCGTGATCAGGAAGCTTCCTTCAGAAGTTCTTTCTCGTTCTCTGTCTGAGTGGTAGCGTTAATCATTTCTGCCAGCAGGTTACGGACGTCCTCATGATTGTTGAGGTAGTAGGTAGCGGCCGAAAGGTTGCTGCCCACTTTTATGGTGATGGCATCTTCTGGCATTGCTTTGAAAGTATCTTCATCCGTATGATCATCGCCGACGGCAAGGATAAAGTCGTAGGTTTCTTTTTCGAGCCAGCGTTTGGCGGCTTTCCCTTTGTTGATCGCTATGCTTTTGACCTCAATGACCTTATCACCCTCCAGAATCTGCAGTCCGCGATCAGTCACAAAGTGGCGAATGTCTGACATCAATTCGTGGGCACGCAGGTTGCCGAGACCTTCCTCCACCCTGCGGTAGTGCCAGGCCAGGGAGTAACTTTTTTCTTCGATGGTAGCACCGGGAGTCCTGCGGGCGAACTGATTCATCACATTATAGATCTCCTGCTTCCACTCGTTGTTAAGATCTCTTCGGCTGCGCCAGAACTTGCCGTGGTCTTTGTACCAGGCACCGTGTTCAGCGATGATATCGATAGGCAGATGACCGAGCCATTTGTCGAGCGTCTGGTAGTCCCGGCCACTGATCACCACCACGTCATTTTGTTTATCGCGGGTGAGATTACTTAATAAACTCAGCAGTTGTTCATCGGGCACCGCGCCCATCACATTCTTATTGAAAGGCACCAGTGTGCCGTCATAGTCGAGCAGGATGAGACGCTTCAGTGCAAAATGATATCGTATGGCGATCTTTTGTCTGATGGAGGCATTGATGTTCCGTGTATGAAGTGCCTGTTGTCTGGCTTTTACTTCTGAGAGTTTGTCCATGAAATTCTTCACCCAGGTGAAAATGTCGAACTTAGATACGGTTTGCTGCATGGCGGCCATACGACGCTTCTGTTCATCTTCCGGCATCTGCAGGGCCTGATAGATTTTTTCTGAGAAGTCCCAGATATCATTTGGATTGACGATGATCGCGTCTGAAAGTTCTCTGGATGCACCCGCCATTTCACTGAGGATGAGCACACCTTTCTGATCAATTTTAGAAGCCACATATTCCTTGCTCACGAGGTTCATCCCGTCGCGCATGGGTGTTACGAGGGCGACATCTGCCGCTTTGTACAGGGCGGACAGGAGATGGATGGGGAAGGAACGATAGAAGTGCTGGATGGGCTGCCATCCGAGCGTGGAGAAGCTTCCGTTGATCTCGCTGACCATCCGGTTCATCTCTTCCTTGAGTTCTTTATACTTTGGTACCGTATCCCTGGAGGGTACTACCAATTGTATCATCGCCACCTTGCCGCGAACTTCCGGATGTTTTTCGAGGAACATCTGGTATGCTTTCAAACGGTGGATGATTCCTTTGCTATAGTCGAGCCGGTCGATGGAGATGATTAGTTTATTATGATTGATCAACTGGCGGATCTTACGTTCGTTGCGTTTGGTATTCGGATCTTCTGCAAGCTGCCGGTACTTATTGAAATCGATACTGATCGGGAAGGCATCGATGATAACGGTGCGTTCCCCCACCCTTAGCTCATTGGCCATGTTATTCAAACCCGTGATCCTGTTGACCGCACTGATGAAGTGGCGTACATCATCGTAGGTATGGAAGCCGATCACATCGGCACCGAGCAGACCATTCAGAAGCTCCTTTCTCCAGGGCAGGAGGCGGAACACCTCGTAGGAAGGGAATGGAATATGCTGAAAGAAGCCTATGCTGATCTCAGGAATCTCAGCGCGTACCATTTGTGGCACAAGCATGAGCTGATAGTCGTGTATCCAGACAACATCGTCTTTGCTTGCAGTAGCAATGATGGCGTCTGCGAACTTGCGATTGACAGCCACATAGCTTTCCCAGTATCTGGGATCGTATTCGGTATAAGTGGGGAAATAGTGAAACAAAGGCCACAAAGTCTCATTGGAAAAGCCCTCGTAATAATCGTTGATCTCTTGCTGGGTCAGGAAAATAGGAAACAGATTTTGCTCCTTCAGATCGGACGTAACGCGTTCTTTATTTTTATCTGAAACATTTGCGCCCGGCCAGCCGATCCATAAATTGTTGCCTTCCTTGTAGATACTACCGAGTCCGGTTGCCAGACCTCCTTCACTTGTCTGGTAATTGAGCTCTCCATTTTTAGAAGTGATCTTAATGGGCAAACGATTAGATGCGATCAAAATTCTCCGGCTGGTATTCATAAAGGCACATTTACAGAGGTTTACAACTAAAAACACATGCCAGTCAGATAACGTACTGAGAGTGGTCAGATTACAAGCGGTGTCAGGGGTTTACAGCAGCGTTACCTGAAGGCAGGAAAATCCGTTAAACAATGGGCTCAGCTTCATTTATAGCATTGCCGCAGAAGGTCGAATTAAAGACCTGAGAAACCAGGATAACCCTAATGGGGTATCTTCAAAGCTAAGAAATTTCAGCGGACAGTGGGGAAGCCGCTGCTTGTAACGACCGGGCGGATGGTCCGTTAGCCATACAGTTCGAGGTGGATGTCCTTCTTGTCATATCCGAGTTCGAGGATGCGGGCTTTGGCTTCATCGATCATATTACGCCAGCCACAGAGCATAAAAAGGGCCGGCTGACAGTCTGCGCAGAGCTTTTCATAGACGGGGTGTACATAACCTTTAAGTCCGTCCCATTCTTCCCTCGATAGTGTAGGATGATACTGGAACCGCTCCATACGCTCGCTTAGCTGACGCATTTCATCTTCATACAACAGGTCCTCGCGGGTTCTGGTACCGAAAATGAGGTGAATATCCTTATGTGGGATCCGGTGTTTTTCCAGATGATACAGCATGCTCCGGAAGGGAGCAATACCGGTGCCGGTGCAAATGAGGAACAATTCCCTGTCGAGGTTTTGCGGTAGGACGAAAACGCCCTGTGGGCCGCGCAGCGTAAGTTCGGAGCCTATGGTTACTTTATTGAAGAAGTAATCGGTTCCGGCTCCACCTTCCACATAGACAATAACCAATTCGATGATATTGGTACCATCTGGTGCAGAGGCGATGCTATAACTCCTCCATCGTTTATTTCGCTGTTCGTGAATGGGGAGGTCGATGGTTACGAACTGACCCGGTTTAAAATCGAAGGAAGGTGATTCAGGCAGCTCAATCCAATACCGGCGTGTTTGCGGAGTGGCCTGCTCTATGTTCTTGACGATACCTTTCTGCCAGGCTGGGATCATAGCAGCAAGTTAGTCAATATTCCCCAGCTGCTGTGGAGTCGGCCGGGATCCTTATCGTCGAATCCGCGACGCTTGACCGGAACTGATTACGGATCCACATCTTGATCTCCAGATCGGTCGCTACCCTTGCGAAATCCACGGGCATGGGATGAGCGTTGATAAAGGCGGCTATGGCATCACCTTCGAGCCCGGTCATTTCCCTCACCAGCTCCGGGGTGTACCGGGTTTCAATGTATTTCTGATTCTCCCAGAAACCGAAGCTCTTCTGAAATCTGAACAATCGCTTGCTTTTTCCCGATAGCTTGTCGGCGATGTAGCTGGCGGGGCTCATGACGCTGGATTTCGGCCGGCTGAGCGCCGCCTTATAGGTTTCCTTCCTATTGATGGAATCAAGTTGATATTGAGTATACACCTGCCGTACAGTGACCTCATCGAGCTCATAGGCTATGGTGAAGAGGTCGATGTGCATTTCAACCGGGACCTGTGAGGCCGGAACTGTTTTCTCCTGGGTTCTGAATCCGGGACTGCTGAAGTGAATCCGATGGCCCTGCGCGCCAGTGATGGTGAATCTGCCGTTCGCATTGGTGGTTGTGGTTTGCCGGTTGTCCTGATTTGAAACAATGACGGCGGGGAGTGGTTCACCGGTGACTCCATCCACTACTATACCTGTCACCACCTGAGCGCTGAGGGGGCTGGAGGCGAATAGGAGGATGGTCCATATGAACAGTCGGGAAAGCAAGTTTTTAGTCGTTAGTGACTAGTCGTTTAGGTTAGTGGTTAGTAAAGGTAGAGGTTTTCGGTGCTATGCATCAGGGGCCGAAATGGCCCATAGATGAGATTAACAAAAATTTACCTGAAGGGACTGGCACCCCCGAAATAGAACGAGTAAAGAGTATTTAGTTACTTTGCCGCAAATAAACATTCATGTCAAGTCCATCATTTTACAACCGTTTAAAGAATGAAATTGCTGAAATAGACGCTGCCGGTCTTTTTAAGAAGGAGCGGATAATTGAATCGGAGCAGGGCGCGGAGATCATGGTGAATGGGCGGAAGGTGCTGAACTTCTGTGCAAACAACTACCTGGGACTGTCGTCGCACCCGAAGGTAATTGAGGCAGCTCATAAGACAATTGATGAAAGAGGGTATGGAATGAGCTCGGTTCGTTTCATCTGCGGCACACAGGACATACATAAAGAGCTGGAACAGAAGCTTTCGAAGTTTCTGGGCACAGAGGACACCATCCTTTACGTTGCTTGTTTCGATGCAAATGGTGGTGTTTTTGAACCCTTGCTGAATGATGAGGATGTTATTATTTCGGATGAGCTGAACCATGCTTCGATTATTGATGGCGTGCGTTTGTGTAAATCAAAGCGTGCCCGTTATAAGCATAATGATATGGCCGACCTTGAGGCTCAGCTGCAGTTGCACAAGGATGCCCGTACAAGACTGATCGTCACTGATTCTGTTTTCTCGATGGACGGTACGATTGCACAGCTTGACAAGATCTGTGACCTGGCAGATAAATATGATGCAATCATCATGATTGACGAAAGTCATTCATCTGGTTTCATGGGTAAAACGGGCCGTGGGGTGCACGAGCTTTGCGGTGTGATGGACCGGATCGACATCATCACCGGCACCCTTGGCAAGGCACTGGGTGGCGCTTCCGGAGGTTTTACAAGTGGCAAGAAAGAGGTAATCGAAATGCTCCGTCAACGCAGTCGCCCCTACTTGTTCTCCAATACCGTAGCTCCTTCTGTAGTCGGTGCTTCCATAGCCGTGCTGGATATGCTGAGTGAGACGACTGAATTGCGTGACCAACTGGAGGCTAATACCACTTATTTCCGCAGTAAGATGACTGCAGCGGGATTTGATATTAAGCCTGGCACACACCCGATCACCCCTGTAATGCTGTATGATGCGGTGCTGGCGCAAAAGATGGCCAGCAAGCTGCTGGAAGAGGGAATTTATGTGATCGGGTTCTTCTATCCGGTGGTACCTAAGGAACAGGCGCGGATCCGTGTTCAGATCTCTGCTGCACATACGCAGGAACATCTTGACAAGGCGGTAGCTGCGTTTGAGAAGGTAGGGAAAGAGTTGGGGGTAATTAATCGTTAGATCTCTACATCAATTACCACGACTTCTTTCAAAATTGCACATTGGGGAAATATGGTCAATACTGAATCAATAGGGAATGTATCCGGAATGTGTCCTGAACTTTAGTAACCGAGGTCTGACTCTAGCCTGACTCTACCATAACTCTGGCATGGCTTTAGCAGGTCTGACTGAACCCATTAAACATTACCATCGTTCAAAATCCCTTCTGCCAGTGATTTCCATTGTATTCTGGAAAAGCTGATAATACCTGCGGCGCCGACAACGGCGTCGCGGATCTTGTCGAGGGTACTTTCTGCTTCTGTATTCGGTTTAGTATTACGGTCGTAAATGGCTACCGTGATTTTCTTCCCCTCCCTGGTGACGGTGAACGTACTGGTCGAGTCGCGGGAGTAGAAATGCGCCACATCTGGCTGGTCACTATCACTTACTTCTGTGGGACGAACTCTGATCGCCAGACTTTCAACCTCATCCGTAGTAACTTCTTCCAGGGCTTCCACCTCTACCCAATCGTAACCGTCGCCTGATTGCGTTCCGGGACCGGGAATATCGATCTTAAAGCGATAGCCCTTCTGTACCGGACCGGTCACTTCGTTGCCGGACCCGTCCACAAGCTGAAAATCGGCAGAGAGTCCTCCTGCATATTCACCCCATTTATTGACATCCAGTAAACGGGTACGCGCTGTCTGAAAAAAGGTTCTTGCTTCTCCGACGGTATCAAATTCCTTTTCACTAGAGGTATCAATCGGCACCCCTTCCTGCTGTGGGGGAATGGCGCCAGTATAGTTTTTCTCGTCCATATAAAAGCAACTGAAAAGTTTATGCCACTCCTGAGGCTGCAGCTTCACTGGTATAGTTTTGGTGCCCTTTTCAGGGATTTTTTCACCTTAAAAAAACGCTTTACTATGGCAGAAAAATTTCGAAACAGACCCTGGAGAGACCGCAGGTCGGATTCAGACTGGTGGGACAATTATGATTACCGGCAAGACCGTCACGACAGTCGCTGGGATAACTATGCTGGTCCCGGATACCGTCAGAGCGCAGGTTCACGCTTCGACAGGGAGCGTGAGGACTACAGACCATTCGGTTCCGAGAGCAGGAGCTTTGACAACTATGGTTATGGCAATAACAATATGAGCGACTATGGTTATGGCAGTAACGCCGGGTACCGTGGAGGCTATGGTCATTATGAATCCGGGGGGTGGGACCGGGACAGAGGTGCAGGCTATAACCGGCGCTGGGAAGACGATCCTGAAAACAGGGCTCGCGGAAGACGCTATGAAAGAGAAGACGACCGCCGTGACTGGTGGGATCGTGCGAGTGATGAGGTGGCCAGCTGGTTTGGTGATGATTCTGCGCAGCGCCGCAGGAACCAGGACAAGCGCTATGGCGAGCACAGAGGCAAGGGTCCGAAAGGCTACCGCAGATCGGACGAGCGTATCCGCGAGGATATTAATGACCGTCTGAGCTATGATGGCTGGGTGGACGCCAGCGATATCGATGTGCGTGTGGAAAATGGGGAGGTTACACTGAGTGGCCATGTCAATCATCGTCAGGATAAGCGCAGGGCAGAGGATATAGCAGAGTCTGTATCGGGCGTTCAGAATGTAGAAAACAGACTGCGCCTTGTAAGATCAGACCAGGAGGACTATGTGTACCCTACGGCAACGACCACCGGGGGAGCCACTAATACCAATAGCAAGGTAGAGAACGGCCGGAGCCGGAAGGTCGTATAAAAGTGACCTGATCGTTGGAGCATCGAAGTGCTGCATCTGCTAACTTTGACAGGTGGAGCAGGACGAACTGAAACGATTTGACCGTACACTGGCGCTGCTGATCCTGTTACAATCGCGCAAACTGGTGCGAGCGGGGGATCTGGCAGAGCGGTTCGGTGTGAGTTTACGCACTATATACAGAGACGTGCGCACGCTTCAGGCTGCGGGTGTACCGATCATTGGAGAAGCGGGGCAGGGATATACCATCCAGGATGGATATCGCCTGCCCCCTGTCATGTTTACGAGGGAAGAAGCGGGCAGCTTTGTAGCTGCTGAGAAGCTGATGCAGAAATACACTGACGAGGGGCTGGGTAAATACTTTCAGTCTGCGATCAGCAAGATCAGAGCCGTGTTGCGGGGAAGCGATAAAGACTGGATTTCAGTGCTGGATACGCAGGTGGTGGCTTTTCCGAAAATGAACCTGTTCGGTGCCTCTGTACCGAATGCGCTGGAGCTGCTGTTCGGCGGCATAGTAGAAAGACGGCAGATTTATCTCGAGTATAAAGCCTTTGGCACATCAGTGGTCACCAGCAGACACGTAGAGCCTGTGGGTGTTTTTCACGAACAGGATTATTGGTACATCATGGCGTATTGTCATTTACGGCAGTCGTACCGGCAGTTTCGAACGGACAGGATCACCCGCATCAGAATAACGGAAGCGCCTTTCACCCGGGACCATCCGGAGCTGGATGAGCTGAGGAAGTGCGACGGTGATGCTACTTCTGTACATGTGATACTCAGGGTCGACAAAGAAGCTGCGCGTTATCTGGGAGAAGGAAGAAAGTATTTTGGGTTCCGCTCAGAGAGAGATCTGGGTGATCAAATAGAAATGGAGTTTCTTACCCCTGCGCCGGGTGAAGCGTTGGCGAGGTGGTTCCTGATGTTCGGCGACTGTGGCCGGATTGTAAGTCCTGACTCCTTCAGAGAACAGGTCAAACAACTGACAGACAAGATCAGGAGCAACTTATCACTCTGACCCGCCTGTCAGTTCCAATTAAAAAACGATGTCTTCCAGTTCCTCACATTCATGTCCGAGGGACTGCATCAGCCCGCAGATCTCTTCTGCATCTGTTGAGGTTTCGATCCGGAGCACCTGATCGCAATCCTCCAGGTCGATACTCCAGCGACCTTCCGCAATCTGATTGAGCAGGGGCCTGAGTCGGGCGACTTCTGAGGGCAGAGAAACTGAGGTTTTGAAGACGAGTACAGTTAGGGGGCTCATATTAACGATCCCAAAAATACGGGGGTTCTATGTTTAATGCGCGAAGAAAGACATAACCCTGAGCCCGGTGATGTATTTCATTGTCGATGAAATAGAAAACCGATGAGCAGATCGTTCCCTCATATTGCCCGAAGGACATCACTTTTTCGTGGAAACGCTCTGCTGGAATCTGACTGAACCAGTGGTTGATCTCTTCGGTGGCCTCGTCCCAGAGTTTGAGGATGTTTTCCTTCTTGTTGTCATGTTCAAATTGCTCGCTTAGTGGCGGTATCTCCCCTGTAACAAATTGTTTGAGACCGGGGGCTGCGATTCCGAGGAGTTCCATGACCATTCCGGCGAAGGGTCGCATACCTCCGATTGAGAAATTGAAGAATTCCTGCTCGGGAAACGCCTCGATTACCCTTCTGGTCAGACCTCTGTGGCCCTGCCAGTGCTTTAATAATTCTTCCGGAGTAATGACTACGTTAGTCTGTTTGGTTACTGTTTCCATAACTGTTGATTATCTATGTAACACAAAACTCCATCGGGGTAGTGACAAGGGTATGTCAGCAGGCTTAAATAAATTTCAGTAGCGGTTAAAAGTGTCTGTCCAATCGCGCAGCATAGCAGCGAGCCGGTCGTCGGCTTGTCCGGGCTGCAGCCTCCATTTCCAGTTATTTTTCGTCGTTCCCGGGGTATTCATTCGTGTCGTGGCATCGAGACCCAGCAGATCCTGCATGGGCAAAATGGCTGTTTGGGCTACCGATGCCCAGGCTACCCTTGCGAGCACCTCATGAATATTCCGGCGTCGCACTTTCAGGCCGAGATAATGATGCATTCTTTCATGGTCCTGGCGGTTGGTTTCTTCGCGATACCAGCCGATCGTGGTGTTGTTATCGTGCGTGCCGGTGTAGACGATCGTATTATGCTGAAAATTGTGAGGAATGTCGACTGATTTTGGCATGTGTTCACCCCAGGCGAATTGCAGGACCTTCATACCAGGTAGTCCTACCTCGTCCCGAAGCTGATACACTGCATCCATGTTGTCGCCGAGGTCTTCAGCCACGAAGGGGAGCTGACCCAGTTCTTTCCGGACTGCTTCAAAAAAGTCTTTACGAGGACCTGGCAGCCACTCACCTGTACGTGCATTCTGAGCACCTTCGGGTACCTGCCAATAGTCCTGCAATGCCCTGAAATGATCGATACGAAGCAGATCGAACAGTTCCAGGTTTTTGCGAAGACGCTGTATCCACCATTTATAGTTCTGTTCTTTGAGCACCCCCCAGTTGAAAGTGGGCATACCCCAGAGCTGACCGTCCTCACTGAAATAGTCTGGTGGCACACCCGCGATGCCGGTCATGCGACCTTCTTCATCGAGGCAGAAAATATCGCGGTGGGCCCATACATCGACCGAGTCGTAGCTTACGTAAAAGGGCATGTCACCGAAAAGCCGAACGCCCTGCACCCGGGCATAATTACGGAGGTTATCCCATTGCTTTTTGAAGATAAATTGCAGCCATTTCACGTATGTGAGTTCCTCCTGGTGCTGTCCGCCAAAACCTGAAAGGGTGTCCGCATCACGAAATTTCAAGGCTTCCGGCCATTCATACCAGGGTTGGTTTCCGTGCTGCTGCCTGATCACCTGAAACAAGGCCATATCATCCAGCCATTCCGCTTCCTGTTCACAGAATGCGTCAAATGCCGTCTGCATTCCCTGGAAACTGCCAGAGCGAAAATTGGAGAATGCCTTCCGGAACAACAGTTGTCGCAGCCTATCTGCTTCCGAATAGTCTGCTGTATCTGTCGCTGGTAAGCGATACAGATCAATGTCGTTTCGCTGTAAAAGGTGATCAGCAACCAGATCTTCGGGGCTTATCAGCAGCGGATTTCCGCCCATGCTGGAGAAAGAGCTGTAGGGGGAATGGGCAGAGCCGGCTTCTGTGGGATTGAGCGGCAGTAGCTGCCAGTACTTCTGCCTGGCCTTGCTGAGGAAAGCGATGAAGTTCCTTGCTTCAGGTCCGAGGTCGCCGATACCGAAACCCGAGGGGAGAGACGAAACTGCGAGCAGGATACCTGCACCCCTTTCGTTAGGGGCGGGCTCCAGCAGGGTAAGTCCGAGGGGTATGGTACCCAGCGCATCCTTTAGGTGCAGCACCCTGTCCAGTTGCTTCTTTTTGCCGGTGAGCAGGCAGGTGCCTTCTGCAGGCATTTCAGGACTAAGGTTAATGCGAGTGTTTCTCCAGTCGACCTGATCCGGATTACAACGCTGCTCTCGGCAGATGGCGGCGATGCCGAGCGGCACTAAGACTAGTAGCCATTTGTGTTGATGGCGACGGGCGAAGGCCAATACATGACGCTTGTACCTGCCGGCAACTTCCAGAGGGATGTAAATCCCATCGGAGAACAGCTCGGGATCTGCTGTCCGCAGTTTCATCAGCTTTGTAGTCAGCCAAAGCTTGATTCGTGCGTCTGATCTATGCTCCCAGAGATCTTGAAGAAGACCTTCTTCCTTTTCATATACTTCAAACTGATTCAGGTAGCGCAACCGGAGGTCGTAGTCCACCGGGCGGCGATTATCAGGATCAACGAGACTCAGATCCCAGAGTTCCGTTCCCTGATAGGTATCTGGAACACCCGGGCAGGTGAACTTCAGGAGTAGAGAGCCAAGGGAATTGATGATGCCCAGATCTGCGATCCGGAGATAGAAGGCGTAGAAATCTGTCCAGAAACTGCTGTGTTTATCCAGCAGTCCCAGGGCAAATTGTGTTACCGCTGATTCGTAGGCCTCATTAGGTTGAGACCAGTTGGAATGTCTCTTTGCTTCTCTCACAGCCTTCACCAGATAGGCGGTAAGCCTTTCCGGGAAATCCCCTTCAGGATCACCGGGCATGGGATAGGTACCAATGAGCGTTTGATAAATAAGATATTCGTCGTTGGCATCAGGACCGTTGGCCGATCTCAGGCCCTTGTTCATTTTCCGCCAGGCCCTTACCCGACGAACCCATTCGTCCGGTAGATCAGTCAGCACCTGAAGTCTGGCTCTGACATCTTCTCCGCGTTTGGTATCGTGCGTGGATGTCGTATTAATCGAAAGAGGCCAGGATTTCCACCGGTTGATCATATGCTGGTGAAAATCCGCTACACTATGGCCGAGCTGTTCCGGTCCATCTCCTACTTCGTTGTTACCAATGAAGCGGTTAAAGGTGTACATCAGCGTATCCTCTACCCCTTTGGCCATCAGCGGACCCGTGAACTGCATACATCGCCTGTAAAAATGGGCAGCCTTCTCGCGAAACTCCTTTGACTCTTTGTGAGATTTGACGAGCAACGCTATCTCAAGCTGGTCAATGCCTGCAGCCAGTTCCGGCGCTGCCTTTCTCAGGTTTGCAAGTACCTTTTCCAGTTCATGAGATTCCTCTGCGCTGAGCGGAAAGCTACTGCCGTAGAAGCGGTAAACCGGAAAAGCGATGAGGAGCCGGGCAATCGCTTTCCTGAGCACATCGCGGGGAGCCTGCGGTGAAGATTGCAGCCCGGAGGATTCAAAAAGTCGGCACAGATTCTCCAGCTCGCCTCCCATATGTTCGAATAAGATCATCGCCTTCTTTTCGGCTATCTGATCTTCTACCGACAAATGAGGTCTCACCAGCTTTTCGTAGAAGCGACTCAGTTTTTCTGTTGCCTGCTGGTTTAGAAAAAGATTATTCACCATGGCCAGAAACTCATAGCCGGAGGTACCCTGGATGGGCCAGTCGGCTGGCAAATGCTCTTCCTGCTGAAGAATCTTTTCGACCACGATATAGCAGGATTCGCCCGCGAGTTTTCTCAGATCACTAAGATAGGCTGAGGGGTCATAGAGACCATCCACATGATCGATTCGAAGACCCTGAAAGACCTCTGTTATCACAAGCTGTCCGATCAGGCTATGGAACTGATTAAACACCTCAGGCTCCTGTATATTGAGACAGATGAGCCCATTTATGGTGAAGAACCGGCGATAGTTGATCTGCTGATCTGTTTCCTGCCAATGACAGAGCCGGTAGTGTTGCTGACCCAGAAAACCTTTGAGCAGATCTGGGGAATGATTGGCAGCGTCCGCGCAGGCTGAAAGGGAAGGTGCACCACATTGCTGCTGTAGCCAGGTGACAGAATATTTGCTGACGGGGTAGCGCGTATCGTAATACTGAAGCCAGAGCTTATCGCCTTCTGAAACCAGCTTTAGATCGGATTGTGCAATGGCCTGGTCGGGCTGGGAGCCGAGAAAGGGCACCATTAGCTTTCCATCGTACACCGGACTATTCCAGTCGATGTCGAAAAAGCCCGCATAAGAAGATTCCGGACCGTTTTCCAGAACATCCATCAGCCATTTATTCCCTGTATGAAAGCCCATATGATTGGGAACGATATCCTGGAGCCATCCCATGCCTGCTTCCTTCAGTTCGAGGGAGATTTGCTCCAGTTGTTCCAGAGTGCCGATCTCCGGATTTATGGTATTGGGATCTATACCGTCGTATCCGTGAGTGCTGCCCGGAGTAGCAGAAAAAACAGGAGCGGCATAAATGGTTTTTACGCCTAGTTTTTGCAGATAACCAAGAATCGATTCAAATTCTGAAAAACGAAAGTTCGTATGGAATTGGATGCGGTATGTAGATACGGGGTTGTACATGATGGACTCAATAGTTTGAATACAACAGAATCGATTCGGGTGGCAGGTGGCATGTGGCCCCACCGGAGAACTCACCCGATACCTTGTGCTGACCGCCCCACTCCTTTGCTGCAGAATTCAGGATCAGTCGCCAACTCCCATCGTACCTGCCGGAAGCAATCGCCTGAGTCTGTTTGGAGAAATTCATCAGACAGAGTAGTCGGGAATCCTGGTGCCAGCGCTGAAGAACAAGTACCTGTAATGGTTCAATTACCTCAGCCTGTACTGCCTTTCTATTCAAATGTTTTAATGCAGGCAGATCTTTGCGGAGACAGATCAGGTGTTTGTAGAACTTCAATAAAGTCTGGTGAGGATCCCTGGCCAGGAGATCCCATTGCAAGACCGAGGCATCGAAGACCTCCTGCGATTGTGGATCGGGCGCCTCCCCGTTGACATGGAAAGCCTCGAATTCTGCCCTTCGGCCCTTGCGGACCGCTTCAACCAGAACTGGATCAGTGTGGCTTATAAAGTATTGGAAAGGACTAAGCGTGCCGAACTCTTCGCCCATAAACAGCATGGGCAGATAAGGACTGACGAGGACGGCTGCAGCGAGGAGCTTCTGCATCTCGAAACTTACCAGTTGGCTGGTGCGTTCGCCGAGCATTCGATTGCCAACCTGATCATGGTTCTGTGAGAAGACTATGAATTGCTGGCCGCCATTTGTGGTTTTTACGCCGAATGATTTTTTGCGGTGCGGAGAGAATTGTCCGTCGTAGACATAGGCATCGCGATAGGCCTTTGCCAGGTGCTGGAGCCCGTCGAAATCGGCATAATATCCGGTACGCTCCTCGCCCGCGGCCACTCTCAGGGAATGATGAAATTCGTCGATCCATTGTGCATCCATGCCAAATCCGGCCTCGTCAGGGGAGTTTATGAAGCGGGTATCATTGAGATCACATTCCACAATGAGATAGTACGTTCTGCCTGTAGATGACATCAGATTGTCGACATATTCCCGAATCTCTGCTAGAATATGTTTAGGACTGAAATCTTTTATTGCATGAACAGCATCGAGCCGGAGCGCATCAATATGGAAATCGCGAAACCACATGAGAACGTTCTCGATGAAGTAGCGTCGTACCCCATCGCACCAGGCATCGTCGAAATTGATGGCTTTTCCCCACGGTGTGCTGTATTTATCTGTGAAATACGGTCCGAAGTCGGACAAATAATTCCCTTCAGGGCCGAGGTGATTGTAAACCACATCGAGAATGACTGCCAGACCCTTTTGGTGACAGGCATCAACGAGTTGGTGGAGCCCGGAGGCGCCACCGTAAGAATGTTGCACTGCAAAAGGAAAGACTCCATCGTAGCCCCAGTTTCTGGGGCCGGGAAACTGTGCAACCGGCATGATCTCGATAGCCGTGATGCCAAGCTCCTTCAGGTAATCCAGCTTGTTAATAATACCATTAAAATCGTGCTGCGGGGTAAACGTTCCGGTATGCAATTCATAGATCAGGTACTCTTCGAGAGGAACATTCTTCCATTGATGATCCGTCCAGTTGAAACTACTGGTATCCACAAGTGCGGAAGGACCGTGGACGCCTTCCGGCTGAGCGAGAGAGACGGGATCTGGTCGTTCGAGTTCATCGTTTATCACGAATGTGTACGTGTCTCCGGGCTTCAGAATGCTGGCTTCAGATTCCCAGTACCCGAATCCGGTTGATCGTAGCGGCAGTTCTTCATTTCCAGCTTTCAGCGCGACAGACTTTGCTTCCGGAGCCCAGACCGTGGCGCGTGCACTGCCCTCTTTGTAACGAAGGCCAATACCTCGCTCCCTTACATCGATATTCATAACTCATTGATCGGGTGTCTTAACAATACGATTGACCGGCTATTGACCTTGATGGTTTCTTCTGCTCTATAGGTTTCCATGTCTTCGATCTTTCCGAGGTGTGTATCGAGGGTCTTGATCCAGTTATCTCCATAACTGGGTGGCGGTAACTTATAGTCTATAGAACCATAGTGCGCATTGAAGATGACGTAGAATGAATCGTCCAGCACTGGTCCGCCCTTAGGGTCGAGATAGTGCATACCATGGCCATTCAGGAAGACCGCGAGGGATTTTGCAAAATCATGGCTCCAGTGTTCCTCGCTCATTTCGATTCCTTCTGGGAGGAACCAGGCTATATCCTGCACCCCTGTTCCCCGGATTCGCTGCCCCTGGAACCATCGCTTTTTACAAAACACCGGATGCATGTTGCTGAACCGGATCAGCTTTCTGGTGAAGTCGAGCAGGGCCTCATCTTTCTGGTTCCAGTTTATCCAGGAGATCTCATTATCCTGACAGTATGCATTATTATTGCCCCGTTGCGTGCGACCTAATTCATCCCCCGCCAGAAGCATCGGTACGCCCTGAGAAAGGAAGAGTGTAGTTAGGAAATTCCTCTTTTGCTTGGCTCGCAATTTGTTTACCAGCACCTCGTCCGTTTCGCCTTCGACGCTGCAGTTCCAGGAGCGGTTATGGCTTTCACCATCCTGATTATTCTCTCCGTTAGCATCGTTGTGTTTTTCATTGTATGTCACGAGGTCGTGGAGTGTGAATCCATCGTGCGCTGTGATAAAATTGATACTTGCCGTGGGAGTCCGGTAGTCCCCTTTATAGAGATCGGAGCTGCCCGTGAAGCGTTCTGCGAATTCTCCCAGCATACTATCTGCACCCCGCCAGTAGTCGCGGATACAATCGCGGTACTTACCATTCCATTCACTCCAGCCCTGAGGGAAGTTACCGACCTGGTACCCCCCTTCTCCGATATCCCAGGGTTCCGCGATCAGTTTCACCTGAGAAATAACAGGATCCTGATAGATAATATCGAAGAATGATCCCAGCCTGTCAACCTCATGCAGCTCCCGTGCGAGTGCTGATGCGAGATCGAAGCGAAAGCCATCCACATGCATTTCGAGGATCCAGTAGCGAAGGCTATCCATGATGATCCGGAGCACATTAGGCAGCATGGCGTTCAGCGTGTTACCAGTGCCGGTATAGTCCATGTAGTAGCGTTTCTCCTCCGTCAGACGGTAATAGGCAGCGTTATCGATACCACGGAAGCACAGCGTGGGGCCCATATGGTTCCCTTCGCCCGTATGATTGTAGACGACATCGAGAATGACCTCTATACCGGCCTTATGAAGTTCTTTCACCATGTTTTTGAACTCAACGACCTGTTCACCGAGCATGCCGCTACTGGAATAACGGACGTCGGGAGCGAAGTAGCCGATGGTGTTATAGCCCCAGTAGTTCGTAAGATCCTTATCCTTGAGATGGCGATCCGTGATGAAATGATGAACCGGGAGCAGCTCGATGGCGGTTACTCCCAATTCTTTGAGATAGTTTATGATTACGGGGTGTGCAATGGCAGCATAGGTACCTCTGATCTCTTCCGGGATATCGGGGTGAAGCTGGGTGAGACCCTTAACATGAGCCTCATATATAACAGACTGGTGAAGCGGGATTTTTGGCGGTTTGTCACCTTCCCAGTCAAAATGGGGATTGATGACTACACATTTAGGTATGAACGGGGCACTGTCGAGGTCACTGAAACTCAGGTCTTCATCGGGATGTCCCATCTGATAGCCGAAGAGGGAATCGTGCCAGTCGATCGTGCCTGCGATGGCTTTCGCATTCGGATCGATGAGTAGCTTATTCGGATTGAAACGGTGTCCGTTTTGCGGGTCGTAGGGGCCGTGCACCCTGAAACCGTATAGTTGTCCTGGCTGGATGCCCGGCAGATAGATATGCCAGATATGCCCTGTTCTTTCGGTCATTCTCACCCGAATTGACTCAGTTTCATCATATATACCCTGAAACAGGCATAATTCCACACCTGTTGCAGATTCTGAATAAACGGAGAAATTGACCCCTTCTCCATCCCATGTGGCTCCGAGAGGAAAGGGGTTACCTGGGTAAATGATTGTGTCCATAAATAGATTCTGAGATTACAAAGCCTTGTTCAGGGGAGGCTGTTATTATAAACCTGAATAAGATTTATGCCAGCCGGTGCAGTAAAAGAAGTAGTATTTATTCTTATTTGAGTGGGGAATTTATATGATGGTATGGATTTTAAGACTATTTGGGAAATCACCTGCCACATGAATAAGCCACTTTCACTTACGCAAGCGCAACAGATCTGCAGTACCTATCAATTCCTGGAGGGACAGCAGTATGATAAAGCGTTTGGAAATACGACGCCGATCATTGCTGTTCTGGTAGCACCCTTCGATGAAAAAGCGCAGCAGGAGTTTATGGATGATTTTGATCTGCTTGGATATACCGACCTCAGGCCATATGACCCTTCGCAGGGATATGATGTTATTGTAGTCTCGAGGTATCAGCCCGATGAAGAAATCTGCCTCTGGATGGATGTTCGCAGTTTCGTGAAGCGGAACATGCATCAGGTCGCAGCCTGCCGACAGCAGTATTTGATTGCTACCGATATCGAAGTGGCGATTTGATTTGAAAACATAACCGGAAGGCGCCCTTGCAACACGCGGGGCGTTTTTTTATGCACTGCATTATATTTACTCTTCAAACCGGCAACATGACTGAACAGGAAAACGCCTCTGAAGCGGAATTGGTAGACCTCTCCTATGTTTACGAACTGGCAGACGGGCGGAAAGAGTTTGTGCATCAGTTGCTGTCTATCTTTCTGGAAAATACCCCGCCAGCTGTAACGGAGCTTGAAAGGCTGGTGAAAGAAACAGATGACTGGGAATCTATTTCCAAAAAAGCCCATTTTCTGAAATCGAGTCTGGGTGTGGTGAAAGTCCAGGGATTGCATGAGCGTCTCCAGGAGATAGAAACCATTTCACGCGACCGTCCGGACCGGCAGGTTATTGAACAGTTACTGGAGGAGGTACTGGACAGGTTTCAAAAAGCGGAACCGGTCATCAGAGCGGAATTCAGGCTGGCAGACGGATAAAGTCTTTAAAAGATTTGTACATATTCAGCGGAAAAATACCTGTCTGAAACCCTTTCCTGTTCGGGTCTACACCCCTACTTTCGCAGTCCTTATAACAGAAAGAAATCATGTTGGAATTTGCAGCGGGAGTGAGCAGCAGGCTCGGACTGAACCCCAAAAACGTATCAACCGTTCTGGAACTGTTGAACGAGGGGGCGACCATACCATTTATTGCCCGATACAGAAAAGACAGTACCGGCGCGCTGGACGAAGTAGCCATTCAAAAAATACAGGACGAGGCGCGTACTCTCAAGGAATACACGGAGCGGAAAGCGTTCATCATTAAAACCATCAGTGAACAGGGGAAGATGACTGAGGAGCTCGCTGAAAAGATCGGGCGGGCTGCGACCATCAATGAACTGGAAGATATTTACCTGCCATATAAACCCAAACGTAAGACGAAAGCGCAGGTAGCGCGGGAGAATGGGCTGGAACCACTGGCAACCCTGCTTCTTAAACAGGAAGCCATCGATCCGTTATTGGAGGCGGGTTCGTTCCTGAACGATCAGGTTAAAACACCCGAGGAGGCACTACAGGGTGCGCGTGATATTATCGCTGAAACCGTGAATGAGGACGCTGAGACCAGGAACAGCATGCGGAAGTTTTTTGAGGAACAGGCGATGGTACAAAGCAAGGTGCTACCGGATATGGAAGAGAAAGGTGCCAAGTACAAAGACTATTTCGACTTTTCCGAACCGGTGGGGAAGATCCCATCTCACCGGATACTCGCTGTATTGCGGGGCTTTATGGAAGGTGTACTCCGAATGACCATTGCACCTTCGGAAGAAACAGCCCTTGAGATACTGAATAAACGATTTGTTGTGGCAGACAACCCGGCAGCAGACATAGTGAAGAAAGCTGTTAAAGATGCTTACCGGCGCTTGTTGCAGCCGGCCCTGGAAACGGAATTCAGGACGGCGCTAAAGACGAAGGCAGACGAGGAGGCTATAGATGTGTTCGCTGAGAATCTGCGGCAGCTTTTATTGTCCTCACCCCTCGGAGGAAAACACATACTGGCGATTGACCCGGGTTACAGAACAGGCTGCAAGGTAGTTTGTCTGGATAATAAGGGGGAGTTGAAGAAAACGGATCTTATTTACGTACACGAACAAAACTTCAGACTGACCGAAGCCGAGAAAAAGGTAAGGGGACTGGTGCAGGAATTTGGCATAGAGGCCATAGCGGTAGGAGATGGAACGGCCGGGCGGGAGACAGAGCAGTTTATTAAGAAGCTGGCTTTGGGATTGCCGGTATTTCTGGTAAATGAGGATGGCGCTTCTGTGTACTCTGCTTCGGAAACAGCACGGGAGGAATTTCCTGACCAGGATATTACAGTTCGGGGGGCGGTGAGCATTGGTCGTCGATTGATGGATCCACTGGCAGAGCTGGTAAAGATAGACCCGAAGAGTATCGGTGTGGGTCAATATCAGCATGATGTAAACCAGACAAGACTGAAGGAACGGCTGGACCAGACTGTGGTGAGCTGCGTGAACGCCGTTGGGGTAAACCTCAATACAGCCAGTAAGCACCTTCTGAGCTATGTGAGCGGTATCGGACCCTCAATTGCGGAGAACATTGTGAGACTCCGCGGGGAACAGGGTGGATTCAAAAATCGCAAAGAGCTATTGAAAGTTCCCAGGTTGGGCGCTAAGGCCTTTGAGCAATGTGCGGGCTTTCTGAGGGTGAAAGAAAGTGAGAATCCATTAGATGCCAGCGCTGTGCATCCTGAGGCTTATGAGCTGGTGATGCAGATGGCTGCAGACCTGAATGTGGAGGTGAAGCAACTGATTGGTAACAATGAGCTCCTCCGTCAGATCAAACCAGGTAAATATGTGTCTGAGCGTTTTGGTATCCATACGGTAGAGGACATCGTTAAGGAATTGCAGAAACCAGGGCTAGATCCGCGCAGTGAGGCCGTGGCCTTCGAATTTGCCAATGTTTATAGTATAGAGGAGCTGTACCCCGGGATGATCCTGCCGGGTATCGTTACGAATCTGACCCGCTTTGGTGCTTTTGTAGATATTGGTGTGAAGCAGGATGGACTGGTGCATGTTTCAGAGATAGCGCACCGTTATATTTCTGATCCTGCCGAAGCATTAAAATTGAATGACAAGGTTCAGGTGAAAGTGCTGGAAGTGGACCAGGCGAGAAAACGTATTGCCTTATCCATCAAACAAACTCAGGAAGCACCTGCACAACGGGCAGGAGGTGGACGTCAGCGTCGTGAGACGAAACCGGCTGAAAAAGCGGTAACGATGGATGATGCATTGAGCCTGTTGAAAAAGAAATTCGGCAAATAAAGTTGTGGGCGGTTAGCGCTCGATCCGGAGCTCCTGAAGTACGGGAGTTCCATTTTCCCTGCGTAGTGCAAAATAGGTCTGGAACGTACCGCCGGAAGTAGTCAAAGTCCCGATGACATAACCACCATTGGGACTTTCCTTTTTCATATTTGTTTTATAGGCTTTAGGGGTATTCTTACTAAAGAACTCGCGAAGGATCATCTCTGCCTGCGACTTGCTGTAGGTAGCCTGGGTGCCGGTGATGTTCAATACCACCGAAGGTCCGAGGTATCTGGATATTCCCCCTACATTGCCGGATCCCAGGGCTGTGGCCATATGCTCACAATTGGACTGGGCGTTGGCGGGCGTCTGTAGTATCAGGGCCAGCAACACCAGCAATAAAGACCGGATTATCGATTTCTGCACACTCTTTCTCACGATACCGGCATACAGATCAATTAATATGCCATTTGCAGTAGGAAACATGGATCAGGATCATGAGGCTTCTGCTCAAGGCCTAAAGCTACGATTTATGCATGTGAAAAGCGAGTTGGGGAGTTGAACCGTAATAAGGTCAAACAATTATCTTTGTGCGATGCAGGAGTTACAGCAGAGACTCAAAGCTTTGGAAGAAGAAATTCTGGCTTTTGAACCAAAAGATGCCGCTGAATTGGAGGCTTACCGGATTCGGTTTCTTGGAACCAAAGGAATTGTGAAAGAAGTCTTCGGGATGATGAAGCAGGTACCAGCGGAGCAAAAAAAGGAGGCAGGTCAGCTGTTGAATGCCTTCAAGCAGCTCGCGGAGTCGAAGCACGAATCATTCAAGCACCTGCAACAAGCCGCAAAAAGCTCAACAAACCAACAGGATATCACCCTACCGGGAACTCCCGTTCCCCTGGGCACCAGGCATCCGTTGAGAATCGTTGAGAATACCATTGTAAACATCTTTACCCGACTGGGATTCAGTGTGGCCAGCGGACCGGAGATAGAGGACGACTGGCACAACTTCACCAGCATGAACCTGCCGGAGCATCATCCGGCGCGTGATATGCAGGATACTTTTTACGTTTCCACCAATCCCGACTGGCTGCTGCGGACCCATAGTTCGTCCATTCAGGCCAGGGTGATGGAGCAGGAAAAACCACCGATACGTGTTATCTGTCCCGGAAGAGTCTATAGAAATGAAACTATTTCTGCCAGGGCACACTGCTTCTTTCACCAGGTGGAAGGCCTGTACATAGACAAGGATGTATCCTTTGCTGATCTGAAGCAAACCCTATATCATTTTGTAACGGAGATGTTCGGGTCTGGAGTGAAAGTCAGGTTCCGTCCTTCCTACTTCCCATTTACGGAGCCCAGTGCAGAGATGGATATCTCCTGTACCGTCTGTCAGGGTAACGGATGCAGCCTTTGCAAGCATACCGGCTGGGTGGAGATCCTTGGTTGTGGTATGGTACACCCGAATGTCCTACGTAATTTCAATATTGACCCAGAGGTTTATACCGGTTATGCATTTGGGATGGGAGTTGAAAGAATTACCCAGATACGTTACCAGGTCAATGACCTGCGACTTTATTCGCAGAATGATGTCCGCTTTTTGCGACAGTTTCAAAGTCTGCCCTGAATTCTTCTGAAAGTGCCGAGGGCAATATGAGCATCGATCAGGAAAACATGATTGACCAAAACAGACCAGGACCTGGCAATTCCGGAGGGCTTATCCTTGTGACCGGTGGAAGCGGTTTCCTGGGCAGGCATCTGGTACGGGCGCTTTCGGGAAGAGGAAAGAAGGTGCGGGCATTGTATAATAGCACGCCTCCTGATGAAGCGCTGCGGGCGCTACCCGGTGTGAGCTGGGCGCCGTGTGACCTGCTGGATATATTCGCAGTTGAAGAAATACTGGAAGATGTAACGGAGATTTACCATTGTGCTGCAGTCGTATCTTTTCATCCCAGACATAAAGAGCGGATGATGCATTTTAACGTGGAGAGCACGGCGAACCTGGTGAATGAAGCCCTGCTGCGTCCTGTAAAAAAGTTCCTGTTCGTAAGCTCTGTTGCTGCCCTGGGAAGGGGTGAAAACAAGAAGCTGATTGATGAGGAAGAACAGTGGGAGGAGAGTAAGTTTAATTCCAGGTATGGGCAGAGTAAGCACCTGGCGGAGATGGAAGTCTGGCGGGGCGCGGCTGAAGGGCTGAATATGGTGATTGTGAACCCTGGCATCATTTTAGGGGAAGGAAACTGGGAAGAAGGCTCTGCGAGACTGATGAAAGTGGTGGATGGCGAGTTTCCTTTTTACACACAGGGCATTAATGCCTGGGTAGATGTGGCTGATGTAGTAGCGATTATGCAACAGCTTATGGAGGGTGATATCAGCAACGAGCGGTTTATATTGAGTGCTGGCAATTTCTCTTATAAAGATGTCTTCACAGAAATGGCCCGTGCTTTAGGGAAAAAGCCACCCCGTATTGCTGCGGGTCCCTTTCTGACAGGAATTGTCTGGAGATGGAGTATGTTTAAGTCAATGGTATTCGGAGAAACAGTCAGTGTTACGAAGGAAACAGCGAGAACTGCACAGAAACAGGTTTTTTACGATAACAGCAAACTCTCCGGATTTCTGCCCGGATTTGCCTATAAAGAACTCGGTGAAACAATAGCCAGGATGGCCGCTTCGTTCAGAAAGGATCATCCTGATCGATGATGAAAAATTTTTGGTTTGTTAACAAAAACATTTGTAATCTTGCTTCCGGAAGGGTCACCCGACCATATTCCTCCTTTCAATCACTCTTGTTTCCCATTCTTTTAAGTGATAATTAATTCATCTTTTTAAGAGAAAACAGAATAATAGATTCTTTTCAAGAAAAAAGCACACATGCCTTACGACATTTTGCAATTGAACGATATGCTCGTTCCCGAGCTATTAGACGTCGCAGAGAACTTAAAAATTACCAACGCCCGCACTATGGATAAACAGTCGCTCATCTATAAAATACTGGATCAGCAAGCGCTGGAAAACACTGGCGGCAAGACTCCGGAGAAGGGGCCTGCCGAAGAGAAAAAGCGCAGGGGGCGGAAACCTAAATCTGAAACGAAAGAAGCAGAGGCTGAACAATCGCCTGCGAAGGAAACGTCTCCTGAAGAAGCTACTGCTTCTGTGTCTGAAGAGGCACAGACGGATGCCGGTGATGCAGATGCAAAACGGCGCAGGACACGCAAACCCCGTGAAGAGTTTCGACATGGAGAAAAGCCGGAGCAGGCTGCAAAAGAAACAAATACCAGTGGGGACGAAGCTGTTCCTGCAGGCTGGAGCAAGCTCATGAACGATATCGATGAAACCGCGCCTGCAGAACAGGTAGCTGTTACTGCTTCGGTAGAACCGACAGAAGAATCGGGTATCATTATGCCGCCTGCAGAAGAATCCGAGGTTCAGCAACCTCAGGAACCTGCAGCACCCGCTGAAAAGGCACCCGCACAACAACACCAGCATCAGAACCGTCGCAGGGAAAACCAATACGGCGGCTTCAACGTAGAATTCGATGGCGTTGTATTCAGCGAAGGTGTGCTGGAAATGATGCCTGATGGTTATGGATTTCTGCGGAGCTCTGACTATAACTACCTGAGTTCCCCTGATGATATTTATGTTTCGCCTTCACAGATCAAACTGTTTGGTCTGAAAACGGGTGATACCGTAAAAGGCAGTGTCCGTCCACCGAAAGAAGGCGAGAAATACTTTGCTCTCCTGAAAGTGGAAACAATCAATGGCCGTCATCCGGATGAGATCCGCGACCGGGTACCATTTGATTATCTGACGCCACTATTCCCCTTTGAAAAACTGAACCTGGCGAAACACGGCAGCAGTAACAGTGTCCGGATCATTGATCTTTTCACACCTATTGGTAAAGGCCAGCGAGGATTGATCGTGGCCCAGCCAAAGACGGGTAAGACGATGTTGCTGAAAGAAGTTGCTAATGCGATCGCAGCTAACCATCCAGAGTGTTACCTGATGATTGTGCTGGTGGATGAACGTCCGGAAGAGGTGACTGATATGCAACGCAGTGTGCGTGCTGAGGTGATCGCTTCTACTTTCGATGAGCCTGCAGACAAGCACGTAAAGGTTTCAACCATCGCCCTTCAGAAAGCCAAGAGATTGGTCGAAGTAGGTCATGACGTAGTTATTCTGCTGGATTCCATCACCCGTCTGGCGAGAGCGCATAATACAGTGGCTCCGGCTTCAGGCAAGGTATTATCCGGTGGTGTGGAAGCAAACGCCATGCAGAAGCCTAAACAGTTCTTCGGTGCTGCGCGTAAGATTGAGAATGGCGGATCGCTGACGATACTTGCAACGGCGCTGATTGACACTGGTTCTAAAATGGATGAGGTGATCTTTGAAGAGTTTAAAGGAACAGGCAATATGGAATTACAGCTCGACCGTCGCCTGGCCAATAAGCGCGTATTCCCTTCTATCGATATCACTTCCTCTTCCACCCGTCGCGATGATCTGCTTCATGATAAGGATACACTCAACAAGATGTGGATCATGAGAAATCATATAGCTGACATGAACACTGATGAGGCTATGCAGTTCCTATTGCAACAGATGCGTGGAACAAAGAGCAACGAGGAGTTCCTGGCTACAATGAATAAATAGTAACTAACATTTTTCAGGATTAAAAAAGAGAGGGATCGCTAATCGCGATCCCTCTCTTTTTTAAGGCTAGTGTGACTATTAAGGGAACTTGATTCCGCTATAGGCATGTACGTCAACCGGGGGCACTGAGGTGCTGTAATAAGAATTGATCACACGGATCAGCTCATTTGCGATCAATGCATTACCACGGGGATTCGGATGGATGCCATCAAGTGAGAAAGCTCCTCCGGTGATGTAGTCAGCACTATAGTAAGCGCCATTATAAGCGAAACCCTTTACCAGTGATTTCATAAAAGTATTCATGTCGGCAAATGCCACTCGGTAGTCGATTGATTTCTGGAGGATATGTGCATTGAAAGCAGCAGTCGCATCCTTGATCCTGCTTACTTCACCGGCAGTCAGCACAAACCGTTTAGGAATCGGCTTGATGCTACCCCAGCCTGCACATTTCATGGAATCCTGAGGAATACTTAGAAGAATATATTCACCCTGATTAATGAAGCGATAACCAAACGGTGCTGCGTCAGGATCCTCGATAACGAAAGGATTGGAGCCCGGTGTAAAACTCAAACCCGACTGGCTGTATAACATATTGAGACTGGTGGCAAGGTCACCATCCAGCATCAGGCCGTTGTGAGGAATGGTAGTGAAGAAAGGCAAAGATGCGATATCCGGGATATTCATCAGTACCCCTTTAGCACCATTTCGCAGGAGCGCCACCACTACAGAATCATAGTTTTTGGCGAATGCCTGAAGATTAGAGATGTTGTTCGGATGAGAGGGCATGCTGTGTTCCTCACCTCCACTCATAGCATAACCGAGAACATCATTGCCGCCGAGCCACAAGGTAAAGAAAGACGGATGGATCTTGTGAATCTGATCCATGGGTGTTTCCATATCAGAGGCAAACGTTCTGGCGGCGTAGGGATTCACAAGCGAATAACCAGCGGACATATAGTCTACTACCCGTACACCAGGAATACCAAGATTATTAAATGGAGCATTACCCGCAACAGAATTGGATCCTCCGGCAGTATCCAGACTTTCATAGTAGTGAACCGGAGCTACGAGTTGATTATTCTGACAGTCTGTAGTATGAGCGAGTATCAGCTTTGGACGACGCCACTCTTCTGCATTACCGGAGGAGTAATCTACTGGCCAGCCTGTTTCACCAGGCAATAGTGGCTGATTAAACTCGCCTCCCCCTACTAGTGCAAATTGCTTTGCTAAGATATTGGGGAAAGAGTTGAGCTGACTGCTTCTGTAGAGGCTTCCATCAGCGCTGCCTGCGGTGGTGGAATTACCCACTGCTACATACCTGCTGAGATCAAGATTATGCGCAGAGGGAACATCAGTGTTTACTGTGGGCCGGCAACCTGCCATGACAGATAGTGCCAGACCGAAAACTATATGAGAACGTTTCATTGATCGAAAGTGAATTTTAGAAGTCGTAAGACAAACCTATGTTGGCCGTGAATGCTTTGGCTCCGTATTTTCCATTGAAATTGTCGGGACGGAATTCAGCAGTTCTTGTTTCGGAATGACCGAACTCGACGGCTCCGAGAACCGTGAAGCTGTCTCCTATCCTGACCGTGAGACCACCTGAAACTGCCCAGCGATCGGAATCCGGAAGGTCAGGTGAAACAAAACCATCTTCAACAGGCGTGGGATCGTAATAGCCACCAAGCATCAGTTGAACATTCTCTGAAGCCTGTAGGAGCCCACCCAGACGGAACGCAAGCGTATTCTGATAATGGCGGGCAGATTTAGCATCACGTAGCGCATCGGTTTGTTCATCAAAGCGGAAGCCCAGAGAATCAAACACCTTCCAGCCTGTGAGACTGGCTTCTGCCTGAATCGTCAGCGTTTCAAATGGCTTGAACCCAACGCCAAGGGAAATCACCTGTGGCAATGGAATATCCATGCTTACACCAGTTGACGGAAATTGAGGACGCAGCGCGTAAGGAACATTCAGTTCTGCATCGCCGCTGAAATCCATATTGACCTGCGTACGGTAGGTTAAGCCAAACTGCAGGGCGTCTGAGGCCTTCACATGAACCCCGAAATTCATGCCGGTTCCATTGCCATTGGCGTCGATCTTAGCCTGACCTTCCACGCCATTCACATCCTGAAGCGGAAGAGCACGGCTCATATTGAACTGGCCGATACCATACATCAGACCCGCTCCCACGCTTACAGCTTCACTGATCCTGTAACTTACTGTGGGCTGGAAGAAAATAGTCCTCATGGAAACAGACTGTACGAGGTAACGACCCGGCCAGTCTTCCGACCAGGACATGCCATTGCCAAAAGGCGTATAGACACCCAAACCGAAACCCAGTCGGTCGAGGCTACGCAGTGTACCTCCTACATAGGCATTGAATGGGGTAAAGAACTCTTCTCTGGTGCGCGCTTCCAAAGATTGAACCGGTGTGGAAGCCCATTTAGTATTTACTGTCAGGAACTGCACGCTCGCGATAGCCTGCATTCCCTCCAGTCTTGCAAGACCGCCCGGATTATAAAAAATAGTAGAAGCGTCCCAGGGAACGGAAGTTCCCGTACCTCCCATGCCCAGCTGCCTTACTCCCTGGCTGCCTACCTGAAAGCCGGAGCCCCAGGCCAATGTAGCGGCAGAAAGCAATGCAGTGGTTAAGAGTGCATGTCTTTTCATTCGAGTTTGATGTTTAAGTTTTTGCTGTAATATCCTTGGAATTGACAAGAAAAGTACAGCATAATTATAGTATATGCAAACTCTTATTTGGATCAGCCGTAGGCTATACCACAGGTGGCGATACTGACCCTTACGCCGGGGATGTTCAGGGCAGTGAGCGCCAGCGATTCAACGGTCGCCCCCGTGGTCAGCACATCGTCCAGCAACAGCAGGTGCTTCCCAGCTAAATCACCGGCTTTTCGGACGCTGAAAGCCGCTTCCACATTGCGAATCCGCTCCTCCCGGTTCTTGTCTGTCTGGGTGGCGGTAAACCGCGTTCGTACAAAGGCCTTGTCCCGTACTGGTATCTGTAGGATAGAGGCAACGCCCTGCGCTATGAGAACGCTCTGGTTATATCCTCGTTGACGCTCCTTCCTGGGATGCAGGGGAACCGGCACGATGGCATCCAGATCCCAGTGCTGCTCCAGCAATGCCTGACCTAGCAGACGCCCGAGGTAGACCCCCGTTTGTTTTCTGCGCTGATATTTCAGTCGGTGGATCAGGTGTTGAAGCAAACCCTCGCGTGTAAACCAGGCAAGGGAAGTGGCGTGTTCAAAGGGGAATCGCCCGGCGAGTCGTGTGACTGTGGTATTATCCCGAATATGATGGTAACCGGTGAAGGGAAGCTCCAGCTCGCAGTGGAGACATAAAATGTCTTCATCCGGTGTGAGGGCGCGCCGGCAGCCTTCGCAAAGTCGGGGGAATAACAGATGCAGCAAAGCATCTGAGTAGGATTTAATAAAGTTCAAGGGTTCAGGTATTTCCAGAAAGATACTCTAGAAAATCATACGGTAGATATCTTCAATTTTAGCGGCACCTTCGAGGCGGATGCCCTGTTGTTTCTTGTCAAGACCTTTGAGATTGCCGCGGGGCATGAAAATGACATCAAGTCCCAGCTTATCAGCCTCGGCTACCCGCTGATCGACCCGATTGACCGCCCGAATCTCTCCTGACAATCCTACTTCACCAACAAAGCAGGCATTAGAGGGAAGCGGTTTGTCTTCATAGGAAGAGAGCAGGGCACAAATCACAGCAAGTTCAACAGCGGGGTCTTCTACCCTCACACCACCGGCAATATTGACGAAGACATCACGGGAACCGAAATGAAAACCTCCCCGTTTTTCAAGGACTGCGAGTAATAATTGTAGCCTGCGAAGATCCATCCCACTCACTGTTCTTTGTGGGGTACCGTAGACGGCAGTGGTTACCAGTGCCTGTACCTCGATCATCAGTGGACGTGAGCCTTCCATGGCGGCGGCAATGGCAATACCAGACAGCGGTTCCTCATGTTGGGTCAGCAGGATCTCGGAGGGATTGCTGACCGGACGAAGGCCTTTGGTGACCATCTCATAGATACCCAGCTCTGAAGTAGATCCAAAACGATTCTTAAGTGTCCTGAGGATGCGATAGGCATAGTGTCGGTCTCCTTCAAACTGCAGTACCGTATCAACCATATGCTCCAGTACTTTTGGTCCGGCGATACTCCCTTCCTTGGTTATATGTCCGATGATGATCACAGGGATCTGCGTGGTTTTGGCAAAGCGCTGCAACTCCGCGGCTGATTCGCGAACCTGTGATACGCTTCCTGCAGATGACTCAACATAGGCTGACTCCAGCGTTTGTATGGAATCTATGACAACGAGTTGGGGTTTTATTTTTTTAATCTCCTGAAAGATGACGGAAGTGCTGGTGGCATTCAGCAGGAAAAGGTTGTTGTTTTTACTACCGATCCTGTCGGCTCTGAGTTTTATCTGTTGGGCGCTTTCTTCACCACTGACGTAGAGCGTCCGGAACTGTGGCGAGTTTAGGACTGTCTGGAGAAACAGCGTGGACTTTCCTATTCCTGGTTCACCTGCAACGAGTGTGACGGATCCGGGAACAAGACCACCCCCTAATACACGGTTCAGTTCCGGATCGGGTGTTTTCATTCGTGGCTCTTCTGCGAAAGCTACTTCGTCCAGTCGGATCGCCTTACCGGAAGGTTTATCTTCTTCCTGCCAAAGTTTTTCCGTGGCGGTTGATTTCGTTTCACGTTGAATGACTTCTTCTACGAAGGAATTCCAGGCGTTGCAGGAGGGACATTTACCTGTCCACTTTGGTGATTCATAACCACATTGCTGACAGAAAAAAGCACTTTTGATTTTTGCCATGAGGGGATGTGGCTGTGAAAATAAGATAAGCAGTGAAACCTGACAACTGGGAAAGCCGGGAGGAATGAGCGGAGGATTGTCGAAAAAAACAGAGCCACCGGAGGAATCCGGCGGCTCTTACTTACTAACCCATTAAATTCACAACTTGGTACAAATGTAACAATACCCCCCAAAGTAAAAAAATGGTTTTAGCCATCTGCCTGTTAATTCTATAGATATTATCTATCAATTATATATATCTGCTCTGGTAAAAATTTAAAAACCAAATCCTTACCGATCATTTAGAGTATTTTAAATATATTTCAGCTGTCAAATTGTCTACCAGCTGACAAATGGAAGGCAACTACTCACCTTCCTTGCAGTTCCTGAAAGGGTGCAGAAATAACTTCCTGCGACGCGAAGCTAGTCCTTCAGGGTTCCTTTCTACCTCCCTGCTACCTTCCTTGTACCTTCCTTGTAGGTTCCTTGTAGGTTCCAACTAAGTTGCATAAGACAAGGGAACGGTGTCGGACATACGTCGTATTGGTTTCCTACTGATGTCGGACTGATCCCGAATAAACCTTACGTGTTGAAAACAGAATTTTGCCGGATTTTAGCCGCGTGATAATATAATATCTGGAAGTCAGGTCTGATTTTAATGGAAAACAGAATGCACGCAAATCTTATTATTGCCAAACAATACCGACTTATGAGTGAAACTACGATACAAAAGCTTCCCCGGCAGTTTTTGCCTGAGGATTTTCAGATGACCACCTGGGAGCAAATTCAACCTTATTTTGAAGATCTGAAAAACCGGGAGCCTCGGAAC
>JAEYQO010000111.1 GCA_023409975.1 Bacteroidota bacterium
GGCACTCAGGGCCAGGGCGATGGTAAAAATGATACGTTTCATATGCTTGTTTTGAAGGAAAGACGCAGCAGGCTCATTTTACCCCTATGCGATTTGCAAACAAGCTTTCGGTAATTTTACGGAATGAACACCCAGGCTGCTCTGCAGGAGCTTTTGAAGGAAAGGATCGTTATGCTGGATGGTGCCATGGGCACCATGATCCAGCGCTACCGTTTACAGGAGAAGGACTACCGCGGCGAAAGGTTTGCGGACTATCACCTCGACCTTAAAGGCAACAATGACCTGCTATGCCTCACACAGCCGCAGATCATTAAAGAGATACACCTGCAATACCTCGACGCCGGTGCAGACATCATCGAAACGAACACGTTCAATGCCCAGGCGGTATCGCTGGAAGATTATACTATGCAGTCGCTGGCCTATGAAATCAATGTAGCCGCCGCCCGGCTGGCTAAGGAGGCGGTCAGCGAGTGGATGCAGCAGCACCCCCAGGAACCAAGGTTTGTGGCGGGCGCTATCGGTCCGATGAACAAGACGCTCTCGCTTTCACCCGATGTGAACCAGCCCGGCTACCGCGCAGTCACCTTCGATGAGGTGGCAGCAGCCTACGAAGAGCAGGTACGCGGACTGGTAGAGGGGGGCACAGACATCCTGATTGTCGAAACGATCTTCGACACCCTGAACGCGAAAGCGGCACTATTCGCCATTAAGCGATACCTCCGGGATCATAAGCTTGATCTGCCGGTGATGATCTCGGGCACCATCACGGATGCTTCAGGAAGAACGCTGAGCGGACAGACCCTGGAGGCCTTCTACATCTCCGTGATGCATGCTTCGCCGCTGAGCATAGGGCTCAACTGTGCACTGGGTGCCGATCAGATGCGCCCTCATGTGGAAGAGCTCTCGAAGCTGGCCTCCTGTTATGTGAGCTGCTATCCCAATGCCGGTCTGCCGAATGCCATGGGAGAATATGATGAGTCTCCTGAGGATATGGCAGCGAAGGTGGGTGCTTTTGCCGCAGAGGGCTGGGTGAATATTGTGGGTGGATGCTGTGGCACCACACCGGAGCACATCCGGGCCATGGCCACCGAAATGCGGCGACATGCGCCGAGGCAACTGCCGGAGCTCGTAGCCTGATGAACTGGATATGATTTGGAAAGTCCCGGAGCAGCTCCGGGACTTTTCTGTTTATTTTCCTTTAAACACGGGTTTTCTCTTTTCCAGGAAAGCCTGAACGCCCTCCCGGTAGTCCTCTGTGCCACCCGCCTCTTTCTGTAGTTCCATTTCCCGTTCCAGTTGCTGGTCGAGGTTATGATTCCAGGTCTCGTTCAGCAGCTTTTTGGTCAGGCCCAGCCCCTTAGTGGGCATGTTTGCCATCTGTGTACAGAAGGCCGCTGTCGCGGACGGGAACTCCTCATCTGCATATACTTTATAGACCAGCCCCATTTCCCTTGCTTCCGCAGCAGAGATCTTGTCTCCGGTCATCATCAGTGCCGCGGCCCGGTGCAGACCGATGAGCCTGGGCAGGAAGAACGTTCCGGCGCTATCGGGGATCAGGCCTATTTTGCTGAACGCCTGTATAAAGGAAGCGGAAGACGCCGCCAGCACGATATCGCAGGCCAATGCGATGTTCGCGCCCGCCCCTGCGGCAACGCCGTTGACACCGGCGATCACAGGTTTTTCGATGGATCGGATCTTGCGGATGATGGGGTTGTAGTGTTCTTCAACGATACGTTCCATCGCCGGCCCCTGGGGGTCTGTTGCCTCCGCCAGGTCCTGACCGGCGCAAAAAGCCTTACCGGCACCGGTGATATACAGGCAGCGAACCGCATCATTTTCTGCACACTCGTCGAGGTATTTCTGGAGCATCAGGGCCATTTCACGATTGAAGCTGTTGAATTTTTCCGGTCTGTTCAATGTCAGACCCGCAATACCGTTTTGAATATCGAAGCTTATGGGTTCCATGCCACAAAACTATGGGATAGATTCATTATATTAGTGTTGGGTTATGCGCTTCAGCACAAAACGCAGCTTCGGGTGGCTCAGGTTCGTTGCTTGCTACTGCCAAGCAACTTCCTAATTTAACATATGAAAGGTATATTTATTGTTTTTTTATTATTTCTAACTGCCACTTCAGCTAACAGCCAATGCATAGTATTAAAGATTGATCTCAATGACTGCATGGTCTGCCGTTCGAAAATGTTAAAAGTCAACCCTGAAGTAACAGGTGTGCCCGCCTACGTTTTATTTCCTGAGGCTTCTCGTGCTGACTCTGTGGATTTAGATTTCGTTGGTAGATTTAGTGTTTCTAACATTGAAATGCGTTTTAACGATAATTGGTATCAGCAACTGGATTGTGAAAAAAGTAGAAGTTGTGCGTGGGGCGTAGATAAATTTGGCGTTTTTACATATTTAGGTGCGGTTGTCGATCTTGATTCCTTCAGTTTATCAACTTTTTTAACCGCTAATAAACCGAATTTGGAGCCACTGAAATCTTTGAAGGTTGCTTATCTCGATAGTTTACAGTTTAAGTTTGATGAGGAACTTGCAGTATTACATATTACAAATCGGTTTACACAAAAAACGAAGGCGGTAATTAGGTCTTCGAACTTCAATTTATCTCTTATTACCGATAAATTAAGCGGCTTAAAAAAACAACAATTTGATAAGTATGGTCGCTACATTAATACTGAGATGGCAGCTTTTGTAGCTAAATTTCAAAATTTCAGGATTTTAAACGATAGTACGGTTGTTATGTGCTACATGTACCACAATACACCCGATAGTATTTCTGGTAACATTACTGATGAATTTGCCTTCATCGAATATACACTAGAGGGGGAATTAAGAAACGTTTATTTAGCTGACATTCCGAGTAATATGATCATGTACATCCCTGATTTCATAGCTTCAGGACAAGAACTCTATGTTCTTTTTTGGGCCCTTGATAGTAATGGATCATCGGAGCCAGAGAATTGGGAATCTGTAAACTATATCGCTCGCTTGATACTGAAAGACGGAAAATATGTGTTAGATGCACCGGTTCCCTACAATATTCCCTGGTATTATAGAAAAAGAAAAATGTATGATTATCTTAGTTTAGGTTTTTCATCCTATCCATACGTGTCTTCGTATTTGGGCAATGAGATATATGATTTGAAGTCAAATAAAAAGATTCACATAATTTCAGATACTTTGTTTCGTAAATATGCAGATGCAATCTCAGACCCAGCGTCTTTTGATCCTGCTTTGGAAAAATTCCACTGTTATGGAATCGACTATGATAAAAAAAAGAATGAACTAATCGTAGCTTATGGCTTCGAGAATAAACTTCTAATTAATGCCTACACTTCAAGTCTTGATCTGATTTCAACCACCACGGTGAAACTTAATTTCATTTTAGATGAAAGTTTTTTATGGGCTACTGTATATCCAGAGATCAACTCATTAGAAATAAGCTTTAGAAAAAAAGATAAGCGTAGAAAGTATTCCTTACCGTTGGATTTATTTCGCTAATCTCGCTTTTGCCATTCTATATCACTGTTGTCCGGTAGACTTTTATAATCGTCCCTTCATCTGCTGAAAGCCGTTTACTAGCAAGGGTTGGTTTCCTGAAGTTCGTAGCTAAGCCACTCTTGTACTTTGGGTGAATAGTTGCAACTGAGTTTGTGTTTCAGGGTCCTGATAGGTTAGAAGCGCTTTTTCAGGATTACACGGAACTTCCTCAGTTTATACATGTGCCTAAGTGTAGACGAACAAACCCTGCGAGGTTAGCCATCGACCATTTCCTTTTTGTGGCAACCCGATCTTTTATGATTTTGAGGAGTAGATCCGCGATGAATGTGCACTATACGTCTGTACAGATTGTCGTGCTTTCCTGGAAGATCACAATAGCTTACTCAGCAAGCCACTAAAACGTGGCAACAACCCATACACCGCTGAATGGGAAAGAACGGACTTCAGATGCAATCAAAATTGATACATTTGAAAATTATTCGTTTATTTTGGTTATTGCGAAACAGTACTGATAATGGGTATTACAAAATCTAACTCAAAAGCTGTTTACTATGAAAAAGACGATTTTGTTATGCACTGTGCTCTTTTCTTCAAGTATCATGGTTTCCTCATGCACGGGCGCTAAAAAAGGAGGTGAAATGTATAGTGACAACGTCAAACCTATGATGGATCAAATTACGGCCGCAACTGAATATAAGAACTTAAAAAGCAAAGATGCTAATCATTCGGTCGTTGTTTTGTATACAGTTCCTAATGACCAGATTGTAGATTCTCCTAAAAATAACCAATACGCACGGATGGCTAGAATTAGTAAATATGTTGGTACTTCAACTACGCCTCCTTACCCCTACCCCTACCTTGAGCAATACCTGATAACCTATAGTAAAGCAGAAAACCTAATAATTTCAATCAAAAAAGAATATTAGTATCCGTTGCGTTCTTAGTCGTACAATTTAGCTGTTGGGTCAGGACGATTCCAAGTAACACAGATCAGATTCAATTACTGCTAACTTTATCTACCCTGCAGCAGAAGGCTCAATAGAGAAAAAGATCGTCATTACAACAAACTCTAACCGAAAGATTCATATCCTAAAAATAAGAGCTTATGTTGAAGCGTGAGTCCACGATCCTTCCATTTGGAATATGGGTTTCAGGAATTCTAATGATTGTACTTTTTGAAACGCCATACCTGATGATCGATATGGCTATTGTGTTAGCTACATTCATCTTTATAAATATTTGCATGTCAATTCCCGCTGTTTCCAGGCTGAGGATCATTTTTATGACTATTCTAGCCTTAGCGGTGGATCTTGCGTTTGGCGCAAATAGCACGTTTGTCGCTCGATTTATTGGTGCAAGCTTCGCTTACTTTGTAGTTGACATCTTACTTCTTATAAAATATGGTGAGCGTCTACGGATCGTGTTCCTACTGGCAACGGCTCCTATCCTATTGCTTTATTCAATCATAGTCACGGACGTTGAAACTAGTGGGTTTCCAATAATACTTTCGCCATTGGTAGGACTCGCTTTTGCCATTCTTGGTTCAAAAACATGGGGGCGGTGGGTACCGTTTTCTTTTGTATTAATTGGTTTGTTTATCACAACAGTTGTCGGATTCCCGAACTATCGAAGTTTCCTGTTCGGAAAGAAATTCAACACCCTGGACGATAGATCCATGTTAACGCTCCTTGACAGGAATGGTGAAACCTTGAAGATAAATGACATCAAATCAAAAGTCATTGTACTTGATTTCTGGTTTAGTGGGTGCGGCGTCTGTTTCAAGGAGTTTCCCGCTTACGAAAACCTGGCAAAGAAATACAGCGAGGATGACGTCTTCTTTGCTACCGTTTTCGTTCCTTATCAAGAAAAGGAAGAGAAATCAGATACGTGGTATTACGCTGTTAATGACTACGACCTGAACCATTTTAGGGCCTCCGACAATATGACATCAAATAAATGGCGCATTCCTGGCTACCCGCAGATATTAATCTTTGACCAGGCCAAAAAATTACGGTATCAAGGGGCCTTAAATCAAAATGCTTTCATTAATAACCCATACCTGATCATCAAAAGCTTACTCAAAGAAGCGTCATCATCAAAAAGAGAAATAGCTACCAACGCATCTGCTTTGCAGAAATAGACCAGGATTACAGTATGCACCGGTGATAACGCAACAGAACCCGAGAAATACAAAATATCCCTGCTACTATTTAAGCAACACTCTTATTCGTCCCTCGTTGAGTTCCTAAGATTGACAGGAGAGGGCTATTTAACCATAGTTCAAATTGCTTTGAATAACCGTTTGCTGCCGTCGGGGTTGGGTGTATATCATCTGAAGTGGATCTGACCAATATGATCTGCAAAGGGCAGGAAGCAGCCTTATGAGATATTTCTCCGAATAGTTATCTTCAGCCCCCAATACACCGGAACCCTATGTTAGTTAAAGTTTTTGGCAGCGCTGTCTACGGCGTTGATGCCCTCACCATTACGATAGAGGTAGATACGACTACCGGAATTACAGGATTTTATATTGTTGGACTTCCAGACAGTGCTGTTAAGGAAAGCATTGAGCGGATCTTAGCCGCTCTGGTGAACAATGGCTTTGAAAGGCCGCGGAAGAAAGTGGTTGTCAATATGGCACCTGCGGATATCCGGAAGGCGGGCGCAGCCTACGACCTGCCGATCGCTGTGGGTATACTGGCTGCTTCGGAGCAGATATCGGTCCCCAATCTTCAGGACTTTATCATCATGGGGGAGCTATCCCTCGACGGAACGCTGCAGCCGATCAAAGGATCACTGCCGATGGCGATACAGGCCAGGGAAGAAGGCTTCAAAGGCATGATTCTCCCGATCATCAATGGTCGCGAAGCAGGGATGGTGAATAATCTCGATGTGTACGGAGCAGCATCTTTACGGGAGGTGATCAACTTTCTTGCGGGACATGGCGAGATACCGAAGGTGGAGGTGAACACCAAAGAGGAGTTCTTTGAAGCGCAGATCATTTCTGAGGTAGATTTCAGCGAAGTGAAAGGCCAGGAGAATGTGAAGCGTGCGCTGGAGATTGCGGCTGCTGGTGGTCACAACGCCATTCTGATCGGTCCGCCCGGAGCAGGAAAAACCATGCTGGCCAAGAGGCTTCCTACCATTCTGCCGCCGCTTACTCTGAACGAGGCGCTGGAGACGACCAAGATCCATTCCGTTGCCGGTAAACTACCGGGCAATACCTCACTGATCGCCCGCCGGCCCTTCCGTTCGCCACACCACACCATCTCCGATGCAGCCCTGGTAGGCGGAGGTTCCATCCCGCAGCCGGGGGAAATTTCGTTATCACACAACGGCGTCCTGTTTCTTGATGAATTACCTGAGTTTAAGCGATCTGTTCTGGAGGTAATGCGGCAGCCGATGGAAGAGCGGAAAGTGAGTGTTTCAAGGGCAAAACTTTCTATCGACTTCCCGGCCAATTTTATGCTGATCGCCTCGATGAACCCCTGTCCCTGCGGGTTCTTCAATCATCCCGAGAAGGAATGTACCTGTACACGTGTGATGGTGCAGCGGTACCTGAACAAGATCTCCGGTCCGCTGCTGGACAGGATTGATCTGCATGTTGAAGTCACACCCGTTCCGTTCAGCGAGCTATCGGCGCAGCGAGTGGCAGAGCCGAGTACCGCTATCAGGGAACGCGTGATGCGTGCCCGCGGAATTCAGGCAGAGCGATTTGAAGAAGAGGACAGTGTGTATGCCAACGCCCAGATGAATAGCAGACTGCTGAAGAAGATCTGTGTGATCGACGAGGCCAGCAGGACTCTCTTAAAAAATGCCATGGACCGTTTGAATTTATCTGCCCGTGCCTACGACCGCATCCTGAAGGTTTCCCGCACGATCGCCGATCTTGACAATAGCGCAGACATACGCTCCGAGCATCTCGCCGAGGCGATTCATTACCGGAGTCTGGATCGGGAGAACTGGGGAGGGTAGTGGAATGCGGCAGACTTGAGTTTATTACCCCGATAAAAACTTGTCTCACCACGGTATCATCAGCAAGTCATCACGGAGTCACCACGGTATCATCACGGAGTCATCGCCCTTTTACCGATCACCCAAACAATTGAAACATTAGCGGAATATGTAGCCAGAAACCAGCTCCGCATTTTATGTGCCACAAATTTTCTTTCCGCTACTGGCAAGGGTTTGATGAAGGTAGCGCTACCACTGCTACCTTTTTTTGTTGGTCAGTGTTCAGTAGTCCAGTGCATTACGGACGCAGAACATGGCGAAGTATCAATTGACGTATGATTCGCTTTACCGGGAAATTTGTAGCTAAGGGAGGTTTGCAATGGATGACGGCTAATGATGCGCGGACTGTACCACAGAC
>JAEYQO010000075.1 GCA_023409975.1 Bacteroidota bacterium
AATCTTCCTTTTTGACGGGTAGAGGTTCCCTTTTACAAATCCCAGCACAAATCAATAAAATTAATGCTCTCAGACCTGCTAAAACTCAATTTCCAATTTTTACCGGACAGCAGTGATTCATAATTTAACCTACAAGTTACGAACCTTCTATATAAGTGCCAGCACGCATCAAAATTTCCGTAATCCAGGGTATGGTACCGCGGTTTGCTTCAGGTTACTTTTGAAACAAAACTATATATGAGAACGCTCATTCTGTTATCTGCCTCGCTACTACTCATTCTTGAAGTTACTGCACAGCCAGTGCTCAATAAAGTGTATGATTTTCAACCGGGGCACCATTACAAGTATAAAAAACTTACAACTGGTTCTACTCTTGATAGTACCGGAATATCAACTTTTGGGGCAAATTTAAACTGGGATTTTTCGACACTGACCTGGGATACGACCATTTACACAGATTCGATCATAAGTTGCGCTAATTCAATTTATGGTGCATCTTTCCCCTCATGTGCGTTTGTCTACAAAGAATCTAACGGTATTGAACAGTACTATGCAAAAAGTAATGATACCGTCTATTACCTGGGCAATTCATACGGTTCTCCTGCCACCTTAGATCCGCCGCCTCCTTCTGCCATCTATCCGACATCGTACCATCCTTCCGATTTTGTTTATTCGGGGTTCCAGACCTATCTGGCAGGGGTTGGCTACTGGACCTACCAGGCGCGCTACAATGCCTACGGCACCCTGAAGCATTCGCCAACTGCAGTATTTCCCAATGTGGGTCTATATTTTACCTCAGGAGGAAATGCAGGTCTGGCATTTTCGGATTACATCTTTTTTCAGAATAACGAAGTTGATCCCCTCCTTCGAATTCAGTTCCGGCATACACCAGGTGGTACCAGTTTGGAATACATCTATGCTTCAGAGGAAGCTTTGACAGCGAATCGTGTTAATGAGTTCCTCAGATCCGACTTAACAATCTTTCCCAACCCAGCCAGCGAATTCCTCGAAATTAATTCGGGAGTGACTATTGGTAATTATACAGTCCATTCAATTGACGGGAGAGTATTGAGTAGCGGGGTATCCGAAGGAAAGAGACTGACGCTTCATCTGAATGATCTGCCCACGGGCCTGTATCTGCTTCAAATCAGAGATCATAAAGGATTGAAGCATACTCAAAAGTTTTTCAAACAATAGCTCCCGCCAGTTTTAATCATCATCACGCTCCCGGGGCTCATTCCTCATCTGTGAGGCATTGATGTATATCTTGTGGCCTTTATCGTCTATGTAGTAATACCGATCGTTTTCGTCAATATATACATCCTCGCCATTGGGAGCGATTTTTCCTTCCACCTCCTTATCGGTCACATCCGCTTTGATCTCGACAGTCTGTTCAGCTACCTCATGAGCCCCTTTCTTCACACCTTTCTTCACGCCCTTCGCACCTTTTTTAATACCATCCCAGGCTTTTCCCGGATCAGAACGGTCGTCATCTTCCTGAGCCTGAGCGGCTACAGGCAAACTCAAAATCATCAGGGCAACACCACAGATCAGTACCAGCTTTTTCATAGGAAACAGTTTATTACCTACTGGGCAAAATAATGATGCCAGTAACTCAGCCTTCAGATTTCCTTTCCACGCTCCTGGACGAGAGCATCACCCGGTCGCGCAGCCATAGTGCAAAAACCAGCATCAGCCAGATCACGTTGAGGTTCCAGCTCGGCATATTCCCTTCCAGGGCCTGAAGCCAACGGTAAACTTCCAGACCGGCCAGGATCAGGTTCAGCCCTATGAATAGCAAAACACTGGTAACGCCACCCGACCGGATCGCCGGGCGCAAAAGAAGGATTCCCAGTATCAGCAGGATGATATAGCCAATCATTAATGTGCTCACGGGAATGACGCCACCCGTCTGTTCCAGATCAGGTGCCTTCCAGACTGGCGCAAACAGACTTACCGAAATGTTTCCCGCCTCCCAGTAATATAACCGAAACAAGGTGGTCAGCAAGGCAAGCAAAATGAATATCAGACTGATCTGTCTCATCACCTCGTTTTTATTTTTTTTATCGAAAACGCGCTGGCATCTGCTCCTGTTTCAATGCCTCGTATATCTCGTCAATGCGCTTCTGCCTCGTTTCCGGCCGTTTCGCAGTATTGAGCCAGTGCAACAGGTATTTCTTATTGGTCTTCTTCAGACTTTCAAAATAGGCCATCGCTTTTTTGCTGCGCGACATCCGTTTCGCCAGATCCTCCGGCAGGATCATGGCCTCCACCTGCTCCAGTTTCTTCCAGGTTCCGTCTTTCTTCGATTCGTCTATTTTTTTCATACCCGCCTTTGTCATTTTCCCCTGCTCTATCATCCGGGCTACGCGCTCCTTATTTAATCCGCTCCATTCCGATCCGGACTTACGGGGAGTAAAAAGCTGCATATACCGTTGCTCATCTACCGGACGCATCGTGCTGTCGATCCACCCGAAACACAGGGCCTCCTCAACGGCTTCTGCATAGCTGACGCTGGGCTGACCGGAGGCTTTCTTATGGTAAACCAGCCACACGCCTTTCGCAATTGAATGGTACTGGACCAGCCACTCACGCCAGATGTCCCGGTCAGCAGCCAAAACCTGCTCATAGGTATTAATAACAGACATGTCTAAATCAATCTGAACGAAAAATAGTGTTTTCAGTGGCTACGTTTTTGATTTATTTTGCTCTTCATGTCTAAACACTCCCGGATCAGAACGGTCGAAGTCATCCGTTATGTGCTTCCGCTCAGGGAGGGGGGCTCCCTGCCAGCCATCGTAGATGCTGATGACGGTTTCTCCTATGTGCTGAAGTTCAGAGGCGCCGGACAGGGGGTCAAAGCGCTGATCGCGGAATTGATCGGTGGCGAACTCGCCCGGCTCCTGGGCCTGAAGGCACCTGAACTGGTTTTCGCTCAGGTGGATCCCGCTTTCGGTCGCACAGAGCCGGATGAGGAGATCCAGGACCTGCTCAGGTTCAGCGAGGGACTCAATCTCGGCCTGCATTTTCTATCCGGTGCGCTCACTTACGATCCCGTAGCCACTAAACTGGATCCGCTGCTCGCTTCTAAAATCGTCTGGCTGGATGCCCTGATCACAAATGTCGACCGCACCGCCAGAAACACGAACATGCTTTATTGGCGTAATGAGCTCTGGTTGATCGATCATGGTGCTGCACTCTATTTTCATCATGCCTGGGATAACTGGGAAGCCGCATCAGGCACGAGGTTCCCTCAGATTAAAGATCATGTTCTGCTTCCACAGGCTACCGAACTGGAACAAGCCCATGAATTTTGTATCAATTCCCTGACACCTGCAAATATATGGGCGATCACGGAACTTATTCCGGACGAATGGCTCCAGGCAATCGAACCGGAAACGCTCTCAGCAGAAGCAAAGCGGAACGTCTATAATCGTTTTCTTGAACAAAGACTCGCTACGGCCACAGAATTCTTAAAGGCAGCAATAGATGCAAGGAAGGCAATTATATGAGTATGCCGTCGTCCGGGTAGTGCCCCGGGTGGAGCGGGAAGAGTTCATCAATATTGGTGTGCTACTGTATGCTCATGCTTCAAAGAAGATCTTCTGGCGCTGTTTTCTGGATGAAAAAAAACTTCTGGCACTCGATTCGGAAGCCGACCTGCAGGAAATCCGACAGTATATAGAGGCCTTTGTGCGCATCTGCTGCGGAGGTAGGGATGGCGGACCCATCGGTGGGCTGGATGCCATTTCGAGGTTTCGCTGGCTTACAGCGTTCCGGAGTACCATGCTGCAGACCTCTCGCGTTCACCCCGGTTTCTGCACCGACCCGGAGACGGAATTGCACAGGTTGTTCCAAAAGCTAGTCAGATCTCCCTGACAGGCCACCGACCGGTTAAACTATCAGATACCTCGATAGGACCATTCCCCGGGTTTCGCTCAGGTTACGGATCTTTGCTTTAGTGTAGCTACACCGAATGCTGCGTGTATCGCTGCCGCAGTGTGACATGAGGCTTCACAATTGTAGAGTTTATGAAGAAGAAACTGAACGAAATACCGCTCTCTGCGCTCGATCTCGCAACGATCTGCCAGGGCGATACCTTGAATGACGCCTTCAACAGAAGTCTGAGACTGGCTCGTCATGCAGAGCATCTGGGATTGAAAAGGTATTGGTTTGCCGAACATCATAATTTCGACAGTGTTGCCTCAGCAGCCACTTCGGTCCTGATCGGCTTCATCGCCGGCGGCACACAGAAGATCCGTGTGGGAGCAGGCGGTGTCATGCTGCCGAATCACTCGCCTCTCGTCATTGCGGAACAATTTGGCACGCTTGAGGCCTTGTATCCCGGAAGGATTGACCTGGGACTCGGCAGAGCACCCGGTACAGATCCTCAAACGTCCTGGGCACTACGCAGGCGTTTGGAAGGAGGAGGGGATGATTTCCCCAATGATGTGGCAGAATTACTAACCTGGCTCGGACCAGCACAACCCGATGCCCGGGTCCGTGCTATTCCAGGTCAGGATTCTAATATCCCCGTATGGCTGCTGGGCTCGAGTCTATTCAGTGCCCGATTGGCGGGCATGCTGGGTCTTCCCTATGCCTTTGCGTCCCATTTTGCGCCTACATACCTGTTGGAAGCATTAAAAACTTACAGCGAGCATTTCAATCCCTCACAATATCTTTCCGAACCCTACGCCATGGCCTGTGTTAATATAATCGCAGCCGACACAGATGAAGAAGCTGAGTATCTGGCTAGTTCTTTTTATCAGATGGCGCTGGGAATTTTCCGAAACTCCAGGCATCCGCTCCCTCCTCCGGTAAAAGACATGGGTACCATCTGGACTCCACAGGAAGAATACGGAGTCAGGCAGATGATGCACTATTCTTTCATCGGTAGTCAGAAGACGATTGCGGAACAACTTCAGGGTTTTCTCGACCGGACAGGTGTGGATGAGGTCATGCTCTCGGCCACCATTTTCGATACTGAGGCAAGACTTCATTCTATGGAACTGGCTGCGGGACTGTTCAGCTCCGTTTAACAGGAATACGCCCAGGCTTCTTTCATGAATGCCCAAAAGATTTTATTTTGGCAGGCATGGCTCAGGATAGCAAACAGGATCAGATCATCGAAGCAGCCAAAAAGCGCTTCATTCATTTTGGCGTGGCAAAGACTACCATGAATGAGATTGCCGATGATCTGGGAATTTCAAAGGCTTCACTCTATTACTATTTCCCGGATAAGCTCAACCTGTATGCCGCAGTTCTGTCTCAAATTATAGAAGTCGAAGACATCAGAAGGAATGTTTTTGAGGATCATCTGGATCCCGAAACAGCAATTTTCAACTACCTCGACAACCGTATCCGGTTTATCAACAAGTATTACAATATCCTCGAGTACATCCAGAGCTCAAACGCGCAGAATTCCCAGGAGCTTAAGCCAGTTTTCACAAGGGTAAGAAGCCGGCAGCTGGAAACGCTGCACCGGATTATTATGAGCGGGAAGAACAAGGGCCTTCTTCACACACCCCACCCGAAATCTACCGCTGAGCTTTTTCTCGACTGCCTGGAGGGTTTGCGGGCAGGCATGATGGCACAACAGAACGAATTCTTTCCGGGTAAGAGGATTTTCCAGGCGATACTCAAAAGAGAAAAGGAACTGGCGTCCATCTTCCTAAAAGGACTCAGACCCTGATCCTGATTAAGCTTTAACGAATTCTTTACAACCTCTTTGAGGTAGTAAGTACCCTTTGTTGTAATTTTGACTTTTGAAGTAAAAAAGTCAGAAGGTCAAATTATATGAGAACAGAGGGGCAGGAAAAGCAGGATCAGATTGTGGAGGTAGCCATCCGAAGGTTCTCTCATTTTGGGATCAGTAAAACTACCTTAACGGAGATCGCTGATGACGTCTCTATGTCACGACAGTCATTCCTCTATTACTTCCATGATAAAAATGCGCTGCTCTCGGCCGTCACCGAAAAGGTGGTCACCGAGTTGCTGGATGATATTGAAAAGACGCTTGAACGGAGTAAACAGGCAGAAGAAGGTCTGATAGGAATGTTGGATTGCAAACACAATTTTCTGAACAAGTATATGCTGCTTGCTGTGCAGGCCGATAAGAAGGATCAACTGCAATCCGCAGAGGTAAAGACAATTGTTGCCGAAGCGAAGTCTCGTCACCACAATCTGATCAGCAGTTTCCTTGACAGACAGATTCGCGCAGGTGAATTGAAGGATTTCGATACGGAAATGATCGCAGGATTGATCATTGAAACCATCTCAGCCTTCGATCATTCGATGCGAATGGAAGCTGGTGTTCCCGACGAAGGGGGTTTGAATCACCTGCTGGATGTTCAGAAGAAGGTATTGGCTCTTTTGATCACTGGTTTAAAATCGACGGAATGGAAGGGGTGATTAAAGCGGCCAGCAAACTGATGTTCCATTCGGGTTCCCGGCAGGTGTCCATGGAGGAACTCGCCAGGGCAGCCGGAATTACCCGGAAAGTCCTGTATGATTCCTATCCCGCAAAGAATCTGATTATCCGGGATGTTGTACAGCATCTGATAGAAAACCAGCGGATACGTCTGACAGCCTGTTTCACATTGGCCATGGATCCTGTAGAGTCAGTTGTACTGGAATACAGATACCTGCGTGAAGAACTGGCGGTCATTAATCCGGTGTTCTTTCTGGAACTGGAAAAATTCTATCCCGATCTCTGGAAGCAACTCCAGCAACAAAGGGATGAAGTACTCGCGCCGCTCATAAAAAAGAATCTACAACAAGGAATAAATGGTGGATGGTACCGGAGGAATCTGGACTTGGATTTTATAGTAAGACTCAGACTGGAACAAATAGGACAGGCACTGGGATTCTTCCGTACTTCCACTGGTTTTGATAACAGGTATCTGCTGCAACAATACACAGCTTTCTACCTGCATGGCATCTGCACTGAAAAGGGCAAATCAGTTATTGAAAATTATCTCGACGAATAAAAATGAAACCAATCGAACAAATGAAGGAACCACTTCGGCCGGAGAGAAACTACAGGTCAGGGTTTTTAATGGCACTGCTGATGCTGATTTTTCCGCTCGCAGTACACGCACAGACCGGTTCCGGAGGCAGCCTCACGCTGAAAGAGGCCATACAGTATGCATTGTCTGCCAATCAGGAGGCCCGAAAGGCCAGGTTGGATGTGGAAAACGCCGGCTACCAGATCAACGAGGTTCGCTCACGCGCGCTACCTCAGATCAATGGCTCTGCAAACCTCTCGTATAATCCAATCCTCCAGCTAAGCGCCGTACCTGGCGAATTGGCCGGTCAGCCTGGAACCACGCTTCTCATTCCCTTTGGGCAAAAATGGAATGCCAACGCAGCAGTGTCTCTTTCACAGACGCTGTTTGATCAATCGGTATTTACCGGATTGAAAGCGGCAAAGACAACTCGTGATTTCTATCGCCTTAATGAGCAGCTCACAGAGGAACAGATCATTGAACAGGTGGCAACGCAGTATTATCGTATTCTCGTGCAGCGCCAACAGGTCGCGGTACTCGATTCTACTATTGAAAACACTGCCCGGGTACAGAATATTCTAAAGGGGCAGTACGAGAATGGCCTTGCCCGCAAGATTGATGTTGATCGCATCGAGGTCTCTCTTTCCAATTTGCGGAACACGCGACAGCAACTTTCTAACGGTGTTACATTGCTGGAAAACCAGCTCAAGTTTCTGATGGGCATGCCTATTCAGCAACCGGTTCAGATTCCGGATGCAGCATTGGCCTCCATCGAACCGAAGCTTATTCCATCGGACGCCTCCGTAAATCTGAATAGCAGAACAGAATTGCAGTTGCTCCAGTCGCAGGAACAATTACTGAATTACCAGAAGCAGGCTTTCAAAGCAGAATTTATGCCTTCACTTTCTCTGGGCAGTACGTATTCCTACCAGGGTCTCGGTCAGCGGTTCCCTATCTTTCGCAGCAGGGAAGAGGGCGCCAACTGGTTCGACGTCGCCTCTGTGAGTCTCACGCTTCGTGTACCCATCTTCAATGGTTTTGCTACCCAGGCCCGCGTCAGACAGGCGAATGTCAGTCTGCGGAAGCTTCAGGAAGATATTTCCGCAGCGAAACTGGGTTTAAATCTGGAGTTTGAAAACGCAAAAACACAGATCAACAACAGTATTATCACGCTCAATAGTCAGGAAAAGAATGTGGACCTGGCCCGAGAGGTATACTCCAATACTCAGAACAATTATAATAATGGTCTCGCTTCGCTCACAGATCTGCTTTCCGCAGAGAACGAACTGACTGAAGCTCAAAACAACTATTCCTCTGCGCTACTCGATTACAAAGTGGCAGAGATTCAATTAATCAAAGCACAGGGATCACTCAAAAATCTGGTAAACTAGAATAAGTAAATCAACAATGAAAAAGCAGTCTGTTATAAGAATCGCATTAGGAATCGCCATCACTGCAGGTGTACTCATCGTCATCGGAACAGTGCTCGCAAATAACAAAGCAGCGAACGAAGCAAAGACCGCAGCGGTAGCTACCACCAATGCTACTGTCGCGGTTCGCACACACCAGGTGGTATTGCAACCTATCGACCAGAATTTTTCAGCCAATGGCAACTTTACACCCGCCCACCAACTGAATTTTTCCGCCGAGAATTCGGGAAGGGTCACTCAAATCCTCGTTGATGAAGGTAGCAGGGTTTCAAAAGGTCAAACGCTGGCCATTATCAATACCAATACCCTGAATATCGATCTGGAAACTGCCGAAGCAGCATACAACACAGCGCTTAAAGATTATCAGCGTTATCAGAATGCATTTTCTACGGGCGGTGTAACCCAGCAGCAACTCGATCAGGCGAAGCTGAATCTTGACAATGCAAAGGCCCGTATGTCACAGGCCCGGATCAGAATTGGCGATGCACACATAAAATCATCGATCAACGGCATCGTGAATAAGCGCTATATCGAACCAGGTGCCGTCGTTTCTCCGGGAACACAGCTTTTCGAACTGGTAGACGTTTCCAGGCTGAAGCTTAAAGTCAATGTCAATGAATATCAGGTAGCTCAACTCAAAGTGGGCGACAGGGTCTCTGTGAAGGCAAGTGTGTTCCCCGACAAACAGTTTGAGGGGAAGATTACTTTCATCGCAGCCAAAGCGGATAACGCGCTGCTGTTCCCAGTTGAAATTGAGATCGCAAATGCCGGTAATGATCTCAAAGCAGGGATGTACGGTAGCGCGGCCTTCAACTTTCCTAATCTCGCTCCCACAATGGTTGTTCCACGCAGCGCTTTTGTTAGCGGGGTTAATAGTAATGAAGTTTTTGTTGTGGATCAATCACAGACAGCCCGCCTGAAGAAGGTGGTTTCCGGTCGCATCTTCGGTGATGTGGTAGAAATTCTGGGCGGTCTTGAAGAAGGCGAAACGGTAGTGACCAGCGGTCAGATCAATCTGGTAGACGGGTCGAAGATTTCTGTGTTGAAATAACTGTGTGGAAGAACTTAAATAAACAGACGAATGAAAATTGCTGAAATTTCTATAAAACGGCCTACGCTGGTAATCGTGTTGTTCACGATCCTCATACTAGGGGGCCTGCTGAGCTACTCGGCACTGAACTATGAGTTACTGCCCAAGTTCAGTCCATCCGTAGTCTCCATAACAACAATTTATCCCGGAGCTTCTCCGAGTGAGGTGGAGAACACAGTTTCCAAAGAGATCGAGGATGCGGTGTCCTCCATGGAGAATATCAAGAAGCTGGAAACAAAATCTTTCGAATCGGTTTCCAGTGTGATCATTACACTGAAGGACGGTGCCGACGTTGATTATGCCCTGAACGACGCCCAACGTCGCATCAACGCGATTCTTAAGGACCTCCCCGAAGATGTTGATCCGCCTTCACTGAACAAGTTCTCCCTGGACGATCTTCCCATCATGACGCTTTCGGCTACGGCCGAAATGGAGCCTGCCGCATTCTATGATCTGATGGATAAAAGGGTGGCTTCCTTCCTGTCCCGTGCAGATGGTGTTGCCCAGGTGAATCTCATCGGTGGCGAAGAACGCGAAATACAAGTTTCTATCGACGCGGATCGCCTGGAAGGTTACGGCCTCTCACTACTACAGGTACAGAACGCTATCCTGACTTCTAATCTCGACTTTCCCACCGGTAGTGTTCAGACGCGTGATCAGGATATCCTCATTCGTCTCGCCGGAAAGTTCCGCACTGTAGATGAACTGAGGAACCTGGTTGTTACCACAACAGCCACGGGTGCGCAAGTTCGCCTGGCTGATATTGCAGATGTTCAGGATACCCAGAAGGATGTCGAGAAGATCGCCAGAGTGGATCGCAAGAGTGCCATTGCCTTACAGGTACTTAAACAGTCAGACGCCAACGCTGTATCAGTAAGTGAAGAGATCCGCGCCAGTGTTGATAGACTGCAAAGCGACTATGCTTCTGTCGGCCTGAAGATCGATATAGCCAATGATAGTTCTGAATACACGCTCGAATCTGCTGATGCAGTGATCTTCGATCTGTTTCTGGCCATTCTGCTGGTAGCAGTCGTAATGCTGTTCTTCCTGCATAGCATCAGAAACGCCGTGATCGTGATGGTGGCCATCCCCGCCTCACTCATCGCCACTTTCATCGGAATGTATCTTCTGGGGTACTCGTTGAACCTGATGTCGCTGCTGGCTCTCTCGCTGGTAGTGGGTATTCTTGTCGATGACGCCATCGTGGTTCTCGAAAATATCTACCGACACATGGAAATGGGCAAGAACAAAGTTCGGGCAGCCTATGATGCAACGAAAGAGATTGGTTTCACAGTTGTCTCTATCACGCTCGTAATTGTGGTCGTCTTCGTGCCGATCGCTTTAAGCAGTGGTATGGCCGCCAATATCCTCCGTGAGTTCAGCGTTACAGTAGCTATCGCAACCCTGTTTTCTCTTCTGTCTTCCTTCACGATCGTGCCCTGGCTCTCCTCCCGCTTTGGAAAGCTGGAAAAGATCACCGGGAAGAATTTGTTCGGACGGATCATCATCGGATTCGAAACTATGCTGCACAAGTTTACCCTCTGGGTAACAGATATTCTGAAATGGTCCCTGGCTCATAAGAAAACGACTTTGGCCGCGGTATTCGGACTGCTGATCGCCTCCTTCATGCTGCTGGGTAAAGGGTATATTGGTGCGGAGTTCTTCGCTCAGAGCGACCGTGGAGAGTTTATCGTACAGATTGAAATGCCGAAAGATGCCTCTATCGAACAAACCAACACAGCAACGCAGAAGATTGAGGATTTTCTGGCGGCAAAGAAGGAAGTAACAAGCACCATCGCACTGGTAGGACAGTCCAGCGAAGGCATGGGGGGAACCCAGGCAACGGCATACAAATCCGAGGTGGTTGTGAAACTGGTAGAAAAGCAACATCGTGCGGATGCCTCCAATATTTATGCTGCTAAAATCAAGAATGAACTGCAGCCGCTCGTTCCGGAAGCCAAGATCAAAACAGTACCGGTAAGTATTCTCGGTACCGCTGAACGGGCGCCACTGGCTCTGGTGGTCATGGGGGCTGACTACGATAGTGTGATGCGCTATGCTAATGAAGCAATGTCCAGACTCCAGGGAATTAAAGGTGCAACCGAGGCTAAGCTCTCTGTAGAAGCCGGAAATCCTGAGATTCGTGTTCAGGTGGACCGTGATAAAATGGCATCGCTCGGACTCTCACTTTCTACAGTAGGTATGACCATGCAAACAGCTTTCAGCGGTAATACAGACGGCAAATTCCGTCAGGGTGAGTACGAGTATGATATCAATATCCGGTACGACAAGTTCAATCGACGGAATATCGATGATGTTTCTAACCTGATGTTTATTAACGATAAAGGACAGCAGGTACGCCTCACTCAATTTGCAGATGTGTTCGAGTCCAGCGGTCCGAGTCAGTTGGAACGCCGGGATAAAAGCACCTCAGTTACAGTTCAGGCACAGGCAGTCGGACGCCCCAGCGGAACCATCGCAGCAGAATGGGAGGCTTCCCTCGCTGATGTGAGGAAACCCGTAGGCGTGAGCTATATCTGGGGTGGCGACATGGAGAACCAAAGCGAAGGCTTCGGTACGCTGGGTATCGCACTTATGGCGGCGCTCGCCCTGGTATACCTCATCCTCGTATCACTGTACAACAGCTTCGTGCATCCCCTGGTCGTTCTGTTTTCAATTCCGTTGTCGATTATTGGCGCCCTGCTCGCATTAGCATTGACGAATAATTCCCTGAATCTTTTCACCATTCTCGGTCTTATCATGCTGATCGGTCTGGTCGCAAAGAACGCGATCATCCTGGTGGACTTTACCAACCAGCGTAAAGCGGAAGGTGCGTCTACCTATGATGCCCTTATCGATGCTAACCACGCCCGTCTGCGTCCTATCCTGATGACTACCATAGCAATGGTTATTGGTATGCTGCCCATCGCCCTGGCCTCTGGCGCAGGTGCCGAATGGAAGAACGGCCTGGCCTGGGTAATTATCGGGGGCCTGCTGAGCTCTTTATTCCTGACATTGATCGTGGTACCGGTCATCTATGCCATCTTCGACCGGCTGGTTAACAGATTCAGCAAGAAAAAGCCTGTGCCTATCGAAGAATTAATGACCGCAGGCTATGTGCCGGTAAAGGTCCGGGAGGAGGAATTTGATCCTTCACATATTTAGTAGCAATTCCTGATGTGCATATTTCCGGGTGGTTTCTACCACCCGGATTTTTTTATTCACTTCCGCAGCATTCCTTCGCGAAGGCTTTGAAGGAGTTCCTGAATGCGCTCAAGCAGATGTCTGAGGAATGCATCGTTTAACTCCGGTACCGGCCTTTCCGCCGCCGTGACGACAGGCTGTTCCCCGCCTAATCCATCTGCCACATCGGCGAGGTAATGACAATAGCCTCTGAGCTGCTCTGTATAGTCAGCCGCCTCGGGAACAGGATAGTTGGCAAGATGACGTGTAAAATGAGTAAGCATGGAAACCTCGTGCAGGTAAACCGATAGCTCCTTATTGGGTAACAGGCTCAACCTGTTGATAACAGGGGCGGCCACTGTTCTGAGACTCAGGAGCTGCTGATCGACTTTTCGCATCTTCTGTGCAAGTTCCTTCTTGGCAGAATATCCCTGCTCCCGAAGTGGCAGACTCCTGAGTATATCCGCCAGCTCTGTATAAAGTGTCATCACGGATGACCTGAAAACATCGCTTGTTCGAACAGGAAGTACGAAAAAGCTGACTACTGCACCGATCAATGCGCCCAATAATGTTTCTTCCAGTCGCACCACCAGAATCGACAGACTGAATTGACCCAAAACATCAAACAGAAACGCGAGAAGCATGGAAAAGATCACCGCAGACCAAAACCCAAAGGCTTTTCGGGAACCGTACAGGCCAAAGAATATACACAGCAGGAGCAGGATCCAGACGATGGTGACCGGGCCGTAGACGGTCAGATACGAAAGGAGAAATCCCGCTGTCAGTCCAACAAAGGTTCCCACAATTCGCAGAAACGCCCGCATGACGGTCTCTCCTCTCGATGTTCCCGCAAATATTACGAAGGCCGTGACAGCAGCCCAGTACCACCGCTCCGGCGACACAAGGTAGCCAGCCACTGAAGATAACATCACCGAAAGGGTCACCTGAATGGCTTGCCTGGTATGGAGCTGCCCTGTCGGTGGGGTCGACACGCGCTCCAGCAGGTTTTCTCTTCTGGAACTTCTCTTCTCAGGCGCCTCAAGTATGGCAAGTGCCCTCGTAGTTGCTGCCGATCGGAGATTACTGCAGAAGTGTTCCACGGTGCGCCCGATTTCGGCATGCTTTCTGATGTTCATTTCGCCAAAGCACTCATTTAGTGTAAGGCCTGCAGTAGCAACTTGCTCGGATAGTACAACCGTTCTGGCCGTATGCAAAGCCTCGCTGAGCTGCGGTAAAAGTTCAGGATGTTCTTTCGAAAGGTTCGATAGCGTCAGCGCCTCACTCACAACCGCACGCACCGAAAGTTCCCGCTCGAATAGCGACATCTGCAGCGACTCCGATCGTGGTCGGAGTACCGGGTCTTCCGTAGATTCCAGGAACTGCTCTACCTGCATGCTAAACTCGTTAAGCTTTGCCACTATGCCTCCTTCCCTTGTAGTGCGCTGTATCTCCTGTTCAGTTAGCTCACCGTTGATGCGCCGCTCCAGGTGTAGTAGTATATCGCCAATATGAAGATTGAAAGTTCGGAGGTACCGGAGAAATAATTGCTGCGGTTGCACAGGGAATAGATAGAAGCGAATGGTGAAAACAAGTATGGCAGCCACCAAAACCGTCGCAATAATAAAAGGGGTGCTCTCCAGGGGAACTTCGAAGAATATTGGGAAGAAATAGGCCATGAAGCAGAGTAATCCCCCGGCAAACCAGCGGGCCCCGTACCTTCTGACAAATACAGCGAAGAAGGCTATAAGGATGAAAACAGAAAGCTGAATGATAGGGTTGACTCCAAGCAGGATGGAAAGTGTCAGGCCCGTTAGTCCGGGCAGTATCAACCATAACACTGTTTTTTTCTGCTCCCGGATACTGCGCTCATTTACCAGAAGGGACATCATAAGGGCTATCATAACCCCCGGAAATGCCATTACCGTCGGATAACCTCTCATACCAGCCAGCCAGGTAAACAATAGAAAGCCCACCCACACGGCAGCGGTGCCACGCAAGGCTTCTTTGAAGCCCATTAATCCCGGATCATACATTAAAAGACGATCCCGGAACCCACGTATTTTCTGATTGATCATTTGGTGCTTGAATTCTTCCAAAGAATCCTGCCAGCCTGCTCTGCAGATTCTGCCGGCAAACTTAGCGGTATTTATGGCCCCAAATGGGCGTTCGGAAACATTGAGTACCTCCCAGCCTGGTTTCCATCCTCCTGATTCTCTACATTGCATCTATGATTCTGACAGCTCAGTCGCTACTCCGTCAAGCCATTGAAAGGTTTCTTTTGTTGCCCGATGATGAATGGGAACTTTTAATCCCTTCCCTCAGGGAAAAGACCTTAAAAAAGGGTGAACTGTTCGCGCAGCAGGGGAAGCGGGCCGACGAAATTGGTTTTGTGCTGACAGGAAACCTCCGGCATTTTTACACGAAGGATGGTGAAGAGCGAACGACTTATTTCTATTTCGAAAATCATTTTGTTGCCTCCTATATCAGTTGTTTGCGGAAAGAGCCCTCACAATTGTCCATTCAGGCGCTCACTGATTGTGCGCTTATCGTATTTCCATACCAGACGATGGAGCAGCTTTATGAACAGTCGCATGTCTGGGAACGATTCGGCAGACTCCTGGCAGAATACCTTGCCATAGGCTTGGAAGAGCGAATGACAGGACTCTTGATGTGCTCTCCGCAGGAACGCTATGAGGAGCTTTTGACGGGAAACAAGAACAAGATTCTTGAAAGAATCCCCCAGCACTATATTGCCAGTTATCTCGGTGTCACACCTGTTAGTCTCAGCCGCATCCGTAACCGAACTTTGAAGAAATAGCGCTCTGATTTTCTTATCTTTTGTTATCGTTTCAAAGCCTCGACCGCACGGAACTTTGTGTTTATAAAAACACGATGAAATGAAACAACTTCTCAAACTTGAATTCGCCGCTCAGCTGGTCGCCGGAGTATGGTTATTATGGTGGGTTCCACTACATCTTTCCTGGTGGATATATCTCTTGCTGTTTTTTGCGCCTGACCTCGCCATCCTGGGATATGTATTTGGACCATTAGCCGGCGCCCGGTTGTATAATCTTACCCATCATAAAGCATTGGCTCTCGCAGTGGCGCTTTCGGGGATGTTCCTCTCCTCACAAGTCATGTTGATCATTGGGATCGTTCTTTTTACCCACATCGCTTTCGACAGGCTGCTGGGATATGGCCTGAAATACAATGATGCCTTCGTCCATACCCATCTGGGAATCATCGGGAAACAGAATACCGTTCACTGAACAAACGATCTTGAATTGCCGGTTAAAAGTCAAAAGGAGAAACCAGAAAGGGAAACCAAATAGTCGCAATAGTTCCCAGAGATAAACCAGCACTGAATATCGAAGGGGCCGTCTGTTCGGACGGCCCCTGTGTTGTTAAAAGTTTTTCCATTCTATGTACTTCTGGAATTCTTCCTCATTGTCGAATTCCCGCTTAAATTCCGTTCCGTCCGGATATTCTTTCTTGATCATGATCTTGCCATCTTCCCGCTCGATCTTCAGTTCCTCAAAGTTATCCATGATGTGCCCCGACGGCCTGTTACCAGTGAATGATTGAACCTCATTGATTGTAAAAACAGTGTCCACCCTGGAAACATACACTGTGTCATGGACAACTACGGTTCTTGTAACAGGTTTTGCTTTTGCCGTACTGCGACGGACCGTAGTTCTTTTTTTCGCTACTGGTTTTTTCTTGGCGGCGTAGGATGTTTTCTTCGCGGCTGGTTTTCTTTTTACGGTTTTGTTGACAGCAGTAGTCTTTTTAGTAGCAGCGACTTTTTTGGCCTCCTGCTTTGGTGCTGTAGCCCGCTTAACCGTGGTCACTGTTTCCCCTCTGCGATACTCCGTCGTCTGTTTCACCTCTGTTTCCTTGTTGCTCACCTTTCTTGCCGGCCTTTTGCCTTCCTCTTTGTACTTAAACTCGTCTCCATCCTGCTTGATCTTCAATTCGTAATCCTCACGCTCTACTTTGATCTTGGTCTCCTGCGCATTAACACCAGGGGCTGCTAATAATCCTAAGCTCAGCAGCAATACACTAGTTAATTTTGTTTTCATATCAGTTCGCTTTTTAAATTCCTTAAACCACCAAAGCGGTGGTTTCGGAGTACCTGCTATGAAAACTTTGTTCCATTAGACGAAAGGAAATGTTAAGTTGAGGTAAGGCTCCGTAGTAGGAAGTGCGATATTTTATCCGCCTAAGGTTTATACACACCGAAAACGAAATCACTGGGATGATGCTGAAGCCATTCATCCTCTGCAGCAAAGAGTTGCTGTAGAATAGCAGTGGTTTGTGGATCGTCATTCATAAAATGATGCGCTATATCCTTGAAAAGCGACATCAGCAGACTGCCACCATAACGACGTTCTTCCAAACTGTTGAAATACTTGTGCAGCACTGGCAGAATGGCTTCTGACTCTACGCATTCCGAGGGATCAGCGAGTAACATTCGAAGCCAGCCAGGACCGCTGATATGAGATTTTATAAAACGGCTCTTCAGTCGCACGCGATGTGACACTGGAACTATCTTTAGCGCCTGATTCATCGCCCTGATCTGAGAGGCAGGGAACTGCAATCGATTGGGGCCAACGAACTCATTAATGACGAGATATCCTTCTTGTTTTAATGCGCCGTGTATCTTATGCGCCAGGAGTTGTTCAACTCCCCTGAAATGATGAAGTGAAGAATGAAAAAGGATAACGTCATAATAGTTTGCAGGCAGTGTTATTTCGTTCACATCTGCGATGTCAAAATGGATGTTTGTCAGCCCTTCATTTTTCGCCAGTTCTTCTGCTTTTTTCAACACTGTTCCTGCAATATCCAGACATCTTACCTCTTCGAAGAGTACGCCCATGCGCGCAAAACGAAATTCATGTGAACAGGTTCCGGTACCCAGGGAAAGCATCTTAAGGCCGCTTCTGCCCGAGAGGTATTTTTCAGCAAAGTAGTCTTCGTATACCTTATTTCCATCGCCGGTTATCAATCGGTTCCATCTTTCACGGACTGCAGGGATTTGCCACCAATACGCACCTTCATTGTGCCAGTGGTCAAATGTCCCCTTAGTTCGCTCAATGGATCGATATTAAACTTCGACACAAGGAAACTCATGCCTTTCTGCCGGATTTTCGAATATGTTTCGCTTAGATCGTCTGTTGTGATCAATCGCATATTAAGTGTCTAAACTATAGAAAATTGATCAGATCGTTTCTTGCTCAGCAGCAGTTTCCGGTACCACAGGTCCTCCTCCGATATGGAACAACCGGTAAGCCAGCCTAATAGCGTCCTCAGCACCGGAGATAGACATACTCTGCCGTGGTACTATGACCTTCCCCGAATGACTGGTTACATAGAAGTTCACAACTAAGCGCTCCCCATGCTCCAGGAAGTTCAGGTAGGCCGTGGGTGAAGGCATACCATTTCCCTCAACCCAGTTGACGTTGACTGTTTTAAGGCGCTCCTCAAACCCCTCTGGCGCATTTCCTGCGATATTCAGACGCAGGTTCATCCGCAATCCGCTATAAGGAATAAGTTGAGGATAGTACTGGAACAGTCTGTTCATCCGGTCGTTATATGCAAGTTGGTTTTTCATTTTCTCCGCACACTCCGCCTGAGCCTGTAATACGCGCCCCACCAGCAATCTCTCGTATTCGGCATCGAGTTCCGGATCCGTCAGCACCTGATTGAGCAGTATATTGGCTTCTTCATACCTGCCTTTCTCCATCTGCAGCTTTGCTACAAAATATCGATAGTACTTGTGGATCAGTTTCCGCTTATCTGTCTGTAACTCTTTCTCAAACCGGTCGAGGAAAAATCCCGTGCTGAAGTCTCTGATCAGGTGCCAGATCTCGTCCCAGCTCACCGTGCTTTCTGTTGAGAACAATTTATACACAACGCGATCTCTTTCCGGGTTCTGAGAGAACTGATTGATGATCAGAAATTGCTGCAGGTATTTCTCTGAAGTTAGTTGTGCCAGCCTGCCCAGCGCAGAAAAGTTGTACCACCAGTTCCTGTTTTCAAATTTCACCCTTTCAATCTCCTGTAGCTTTTGCATGAGTTTGAGCAACTGCACACTGAAATCATAATGGGTCTGACCCAGTGTAGTACCAATATGCAGTTCCTTGAACTCTGCTGCCTTACTGATGTAACGAGCCGCTTCCGGTGTCTGTCCGTCATACAGTCTGCAGCGTGCCTGGGCAATATTATACCAGCCAAATCCGGGCGTAGACCCATTGGCAGTAATCATGTCCCTTGTAAGTGTCACGCCAGTTTTCGGATGTCCTTTGTAGATATGGATGAGAGAAGAATAATATACCCATTCCTGAAGCCGTTTGTCCGGTAGCCTGTTCTCTGCCTCCAACCGGTACTCGGCTTCTGCCTCTCGGAAGTCGCCGCAGATCATTCGGAAGGTTGCATAATTACTATGGGGAAGAAAATTATTCTTCTTCATCAATCCATAATAATGGGCCGCAGAATCAACCTCGAAGGCATAGCTGTGGAGCATCGACTTGTAATGATAGACACTCAGCTTGTCCTGCAGCTCATAGCCCGGACCGAATATCGGTTTGTTCAGAGAGACATCTCTTCTGATCTTCCGCATTCCTGAGTCGAGATAGCTATGCGCCAACCGTTCATTCTCATCGATCGAATTTCTAAGGAACGGATACTTTGCCTGCGTATAGAAGCGGTTCCGATGCACGGTCCAACCCAGATAGTTCCACGCGTCCATATAAAGGTCTCGCTGGAAGTTCCACCGTGTTACCCTTCTCAGTAAATTGAAAACACTATCCGGCTGCTCCATGTTTGCATAGCAGGTCATCAGATAATACGCGGTAAGGGTATAGTCAAGATGGTATTTATAAACCGGAAAATAGGTCATGATATCCGCACTGCGCGTTCGAAGCTCCTTTCGATAATCTCGCTCCAGCAAAGTAATTGCCCGCTCCAGGGGAATGGCAGCGTTTCTGAAACCGAGGTAGTCTGCAGCGTGGTTGTATTTATAGGCTCCCTCATACATCCAGCCCACATAGTAGGTGCTGTCAATTCTTTTGAATTCCCTCGACCGGGGAAGTGCATCTTCACTATTCACATCCACCCCCATTCTTTTTGCATCCACCTCATAACGCAAGGCTGCTTTTCGCTCGCGCAAGGTCTGGGCATGAACTTCCGAATAGGAAAGCAGCGCTAATAAAAAAAGAGGGAAATGTTTCGTCATCATCAGGCGTACAACTTCAGACGGGTCAGCCGCTCCATCTCTTTATCTATGATCGAGGTGAGTGCTTTCTGCCGCCCTTCTTTATTCCGGTAAATCAAGCGGTGGTCAAGTACCTGACCTGCTATATCATGTAGGTCATCTTCAATAACGAATGTTCTGCCCTTCACAAGTGCATAAGCGCGCAGGCAACGCAGAAAAGCGATCCCGCTGCGTGTAGAGGCCCCTAGCACAATGTCCTGGTGCGAACGTGTCGCCCGTACGAGGTGATTTACAGATCGTACGATCTCATCATGAAGATAAACCTGCGTCGCCTGCTCCTGCAGACTGATGATTTCGCTCATGCTCAACACCTGGTTCAGCTCAGTAAGGTTCTTTGCTATGTCAAGGTAGCTCCGGTAAATATCCAGTTCCGTTTCCTCATCAACATAACCGAAGTAGATCTTCATGAAGAAACGGTCCAGTTGGGCCGCAGGCAGGGGATAGGTCCCCTCCATCTCGATTGGGTTTTGGGTAGCGATGGTGAAAAACATCCTTTCCAGCTTCAGGGTGGCATCACCAGCCGTAATCTGATGCTCCGCCATCGCTTCCAGGAGCGCACTTTGCACTTTCGGAGATGCGCGGTTAATCTCGTCCGCCAGCAAAACGTTACAGAACAGCGGTCCTTTCTTAAAAATGAATTCTTTAGTGCTGTCGTCAAAGATGTGCGAGCCGATAAGGTCCATCGGTAACAGGTCCGGCGTAAACTGAATGCGTTTGAAAACAACCGTTTCCTCCCCCTGCTCACCACTGATGCACTGTGCCAGCGTTCTTGCTAACACGGTTTTACCGGTCCCCGGATTGTCTTCCATCAGGATATGTCCTCCGGCTAGCAAACAGGTGATCACCGCCTCTATCTGCTGGCGCTTACCTCTGATAACACGCTCAATCTGAGTAATCAGTTTCTGAATGGTGTCAGTACTGCTGTTCGTCAGAAACTCTTGGTTCGCTTCCATTCTTTTCTTTTTGCCAACTACAATTTAGCCAAAAAAACCACCCCGCTACGGAGGTGGTTTCTAAAGTTTTTATAAAACGTCTGCCAGCTATTTGCTTTCCAGCCGGATTACAGGAACCAGCATTTCTTCCAATGATATTCCTCCATGCTGGAAGGTGTTTCTGTAATAACTTACGTAATAGTTATAGTTGTTGGGATAACACAAAAACACGTCCTCCCTCGCGAAAATGAATGTAGAACTTACGTTGGGCCTGGGAAGTCCTGCCTGCGAAGGGTCGCGGAAAGCGAGCACGTCCCGGTCCTCATACTGAAGGTTGCGGCCATGTTTATACCTGAGGTTGGTTGTAGTTGCCCGGTCACCCACACACTTACTCGGTGTCTTAACTCGCACAGTGCCATGGTCTGTTGTGACAAACACCTGTATCTGCTTGTCAGCTATCTTTCGGAGTGCGCGATGCAGCGGTGAATGTTCAAACCAGCTCACTGTCAGCGACCTGTAAGAAACTTCATCGCTCGCCAACTCTTTCAAAACCTCCATTTCTGTACGGGCATGCGAAAGCATATCCACAAAATTATAAACGATCACCGTGAGGTCGTTGTTGAGGTAGTTGTGAATATTATCTTCAAACTGCTTTCCGTCTTCGTTATTGGTGATCTTTATGTATTGCCAGCGCAGATGATCCAGCTTCAATGATTTTAACTGGGCACCAAGAAACTTCTCCTCAAAAAGGTTCTTGCCGCCTTCTTCATCATCGTTCTTCCATTCGTTCGGAAATTTCTTTTCTATCTCCAAAGGGAGCATTCCGGCAAATAGTGCGTTCCGGCTGTATTGGGTAGCAGTGGGAAGGATGCTGTAAAACAGGTCTTCCTCAAGGATCTTAAAATTCTCTGTAATGATGTGCTGAAAGGCCTTCCACTGATCAAAACGCAGGTTGTCGATCAACACCAGAAATGTGGGCTTTCCCTTTCCCAGAAAGGGCGCCATCTTCTCCCGGATGAGCTGATGCGAAAACAAAGGGGCGTCTCCGCCGCCCTTGATCCAGGAGCTATAATTCTTCGAAACGTATTTATAAAACTCCGTGTTTGCCTCGGATTTCTGGTTCTGCAGCACTTCCATCATCTCGGCGCTATCACTTCTGGCCATCTCCAGTTCCCAGAAAATGAGCTTTCTATACAATTCTTTCCATTCCTCGTGGTTTGGATTAGAACTCAGCGCCATAAACAGGTTCCGGAAATCCTGCTGATAGGCCAGGGTGGTTTTTTCAGAAACCAATCTGCGACCTTCCATGATTTTCTTAATGGAAAGTAAGACCTGGTTTGGATTCACCGGCTTGATCAGGTAATCCGTGATCTGGGAGCCAATTGCCTCCTCCATGATGTTCTCTGCCTCATTCTTGGTTACCATTACCACAGGCAATTGCGGCGCAATTTCTTTGATTCTCGAAAGGGTCTCCAACCCGGTAAGCCCGGGCATACTCTCATCCAGCAATACAAGGTCAACTGATTTTTCTTTCAGTAGTTCCAACGCGTCGTGACCGTTCGTCAGCGGTGTTACCTCATAGCCTTTATTCTTAAGAAACAGGATCTGTGATTTAAGCGAATCTATTTCATCATCTACCCACAATATTTCAACTGGCGTCATCATAAGCATATTTTGGTTATATCGTAATTCGTCTAAAGTTACGGGTTCACGAATAGCAGCCACTACTTATCCTGCAAATATTCAGTTAAACCGTATTGCTACATATCCAGATTGAAACGCAGGCGAGTAAAAGATTATTGTAATTCAATGCCCGCATTGATCCACTCGCTGTCAAATTGTGCTTCGTATTTTTTGTAGAATTGGATGGCAGGATCATTCCATTCCAGCACCTGCCAGGTGATACCACTGAGCCCCAGGGTTTTAGCTTCTGCGATCAAAGCATCCATCAGCCGTCCGCCGATGCCCCTGCATCGCCAGGCCTCAGATACCACAATGTCTTCGAGGTACATCCGCTGACCCTTCCAGGTTGAATATCTGATATACCAAAGGGCCATTCCAACCATCTTACCGTCTGTTTCTGCCACAAAAGCCCACCAGACAGGTTGCGGACCAAAACCACTGTCCCGGAAGTGATCAAGAGTTACAGTGACTGCATCCGGAGCTTTTTCATATTCCGCCAGCTCGCGGATCAGCCGCAACATCTCAGGACAGTCCTCAGCGATAGCTTTTCGGATGACGATATTCATGCGCAGGTAAGAAAACAGGAGTTCCGAAAACAAATTAATAGTTCTCCCAAACGCCATTCATATACGAAGGACATTTGTACACTTTCAACTGAAAGGATATCTGAAACAGGAACATCATGTACTGATCCATCGTGCTGGAATTGCCACGCTGTTTCCCGACGCGTCCCAGCGGATCTGTCGGAGTTACCTCCAACGAACGGTCCTGCAGGTAATAGGCCGGATTTGGATTAAGAGGATCGTTATTAGGAAAGAAATTAGCACCAACGTAGGTAGTGCTGACATCATCCATATAATCGGTCAATGTCAGACGGTTCGCAATTTCAAAGCCGAAGTTCAGCCCCGGGCGAAGCCAGTACTTAAAACCAGCACCTACAGGAAAACAGAAGCTAAGACTGCTGTATTTACGGTCATCAAACCCAATGTTCTGTCCCTCTGTGCCCAGATCCCTGAGATTATAACGCCGCCCGTTAAACTCAGCATACGGGCTGTAAAAGAACACTCCCGCTCCAGCAGTTAGGTAGGGTGTCCAGCGGTTTCCGATCTCACCAGTGGAAAACCTGAAGAAATTGAACTCAGCCTGGGCCACCGCTTCAATGATATGACTTCGGAAACTAAGGTTCCGTTTAACATTATAGGGATTCTGAGAAAGGGCATCGTCATACCCGACCATGGTCCAGTGTAGAGACCCCTTCACAGAGATATACGGGTTGAGATGAAACCGGGCGAAACCCCCGGCTGCAGGACGAATAAACTTAAATCCATATTCATCGTTGAGGTCCCCGAAATACTGAGTAAAACCACCTGAAACCCCGAACTCCGAGCCGCTATAGAAGTTCTGGGCTGACGCAAAATGACTGGAAAGACAAACCAGGATGCCGCAGGTTATCTTTTTAAACATTCTCAAATTTAATCGTTTAACGGATTTCAATCCCAGAATATTTCAAACCTCGCCGCTCAATGCATCTAAGGATTTTGAAACAGCGGTATTTATTTACGCTTTTGCATTAAAGCTGGCTAACCTGCCGGACACATACCGCTTTTTTCTAAAATTATACCGCAACGAAATCCCGATACTCCCTATATACTCCCTAGAGGCTCCCTACCAACTCCCTGGATACTCCCTATACCATTCGTAGTTCCTTAGTGGTTACCTTATAGTTCCTCAACTACAACCTTGTGGACATTTACCATTCAATAGCTTCAGGACACCATTCACTTCCGTGGCCAACCAACCCCTCAGCCTGTATTTCAATAAAACCGGTAGCAATGGTAGCGCTACCTGCCCCAAACCTTTTCCAGGCCCGGAAAGAAAATTTACGGCATAGAACTTGACAAGCCATTTTTCACTTCATATAACAATCCTGCTTATGAGTCATGCCTGAACGAGAAGGGCGATGACTCCGTGATGATTCCGTGATGACTCCGTGGTGACTTGCTGATGATACCATGGTGAGCCTGCGGAAAGCGACTTTTCCACCGGCTATCCACACTAATCCACACGGACTTATGCACTTGATGTGTGTAAAACCTCTGTCCGCCTTATTTTACGCTGTTTTTCAATAACATATTCTTGTGGATAAATATGTTTTAACTGAATAGTGGAGAATTGTGGGAGTTTGTGTTATTTTGTGTGAAATCACTGTTTTCAACGCTTCCACAGGGATATGACCAATTTTTTCGGCGAATATGAAATTGCAATAGATGCCAAAGGCAGATTTCTTCTGCCTTCAGGCTTCCGTAAGCAATTGCCCGAAGCCGAATCAGATCGATTTGTCGTAAACCGCGGCTTTGAAAACTGTCTCACGCTATATCCTATGCCGGTCTGGGATAAGCTGGCAGCAAAAATTAACCGGCTTAATGAATTCAACCAAAAAGCAAGGGATTTTAAAAGACTCTTCCTCAATGGAGCAACCATCGTGGAGGTAGACAGCGCAGGAAGATTGTTACTTCCAAAAACCCTGCAGGAATATGCCCATATCAAAAAGGATATGGTCTTCAGCGCACAGGGTAATAAGGTAGAACTCTGGGATAAGGAGGAGTATCATAACTACATCCGCCAGCGCGCGGCTAGTTTCTCCGACCTCGCCTCAGAGGTAGCAGGTGCCGATTTCTTTAATCCATTCGAAACCGAGTAAAAATGGAAGGGGCAGCGTTCTACCATACAACAGTTCTTTTAAAGGAGGCTGTCGACGGCCTTGCAGTCCAGCCCGAAGGGGTCTATGTAGATGCCACTTTTGGCGGAGGGGGACATAGCCGCGAATTACTTTCAAGGCTCGGTACAAACGGAAAGTTGATCGCCTTCGATCATGACGCCGATGCCTGGCGCAACATGCCCGACGATCCCAGGCTTCTGCAGGTCACAGAAAACTTCCGCTACCTGAAGCGCTTCCTCAGATTGCACGGACACCCTCAGGTAGATGGGATTCTTGCCGATCTCGGGGTCAGCTCCTGGCAATTCGACACGGGTGAACGGGGCTTCTCCATCCGCTTCGACGGTCCGTTGGATATGCGGATGGACCAGCGACTGGAACGTACAGCGGCAGATATCATCAGAGATTACGATGAACAAAGGCTTCATAAGCTGTTCGAACAGTATGGTGAAGTCCGCAACGCCCGCCAGCTGGCCAGGCATATCGTCAGCAGCAGAGGAAAAGCAACCCTCAGCTCTATCAATGCTTTCAAAGCGCTGATAGATCCTGTTATCAAAGGAAACGCCAACAAATATCTGGCTCAGGTATTTCAGGCGCTGCGGATAGAAGTGAACGACGAACTGGGAGCACTGAAGGATTTCCTGGAACAGGCAGCAGCGTCTCTGAAACCCGGCGGCAGACTGGCAGTGATCACGTTCCATTCCCTGGAAGACCGTATCGTAAAGCATTTTATCAAACGAGGCTTTCAGGAACAGAAACAAACGAACCTGCTGGGCAACGAAAGAATCGACTGGATCCTTAAGGAAGTATATAAAAAACCCATTGATCCCAGCGACGAAGAAATAAAGAATAACCCGCGTGCCAGAAGCGCACGCTTACGAATAGCTGAAAGAGTATGACGAAGGAGGAGCAGATAATGGATTTACAAGACCACCTCGCTACACCACCCCAAAGGGTGCGCAGCGACTGGAAAGCACTGGTCGATAAATTGTCCTATGAAGGGATCGTTAGTAACATCCCCTTCATCGCCTTCATCGTTCTGCTCTGTGTACTGTACATCACCAATAACCAGAGAACCATAGACGCCCAACGGGTACTGAATAGAAAGAATCACGAGCTGAAAGAACTGCGTTGGAAATATATGGATGTGAAATCCCGCCTGATGAATGCAGGTATGGAAACAGAAGTGATACGTAAAGCAGCACCCCTGGGACTGAAACCCATGATGCTGCCTGCGTTCCGAATAAGTGTAGACAGTACAAAAGAGACAGCGGTTGAACATTAAAAGGGACATAAGGTTTCGCGTGTATGTGGCCTTCACAGGGGTCTGCCTCTTCGGTGCAGCCATCATTGTGAAAGCTGCCATGATACAGGTAAAGGAAGGCCCCGAACTCCGGGCCCTCGCCTCCGAAATGCGCACGAATAAATCTGTGCTCCCCGCCGAACGTGGAAATATCTATTCCGAAAAAGGTCAACTACTCTGCTCAACCATTCCACAGTTCGAACTGCGGGTCGACTACTCTGTCATCAACCAGGATACTTTCTACCATTATCTGGATACGCTCGCCGGTAGCCTGGCCGCACTCTTCAAAGATGGTTCAAAGCAGAAGTATAAAAACAAACTGCTCACGGGCTTCAGAAAAAAAGCAAAATATGATCTGCTGAAAAGAAACCTCGCCTATTACCAGTATCAGGCGGTGCGTTCGTTCCCGATCTTTAATAAGGGAAAGAGGATAGGGGGGCTGATCAGCGAATCCCGCATCAAACGGATCAACCCGTATGGCATGCTGGCCTATCGAACGCTCGGCCTGTATCGGGAAAATGCACAAACTATCGGACTGGAAGCCACCTACGATAGCATCCTCCATGGCAGGAACGGCAGCCGCCTCGACCATAAGGTTACCGGTGGCGTCTGGATGCCCGTCGAAGGATCAGAAATCGAACCACAGAACGGCCGAGATATAGTCAGCACCATCGATGTCAGCATTCAGGAAGTAGCCCAGCATGCACTTATGTCCGTTCTGCAACAATACGAATGTCAATACGGTACGGTAATCGTCATGGAGGTGCAGACAGGCAAGATCCGCGCTCTGGTGAATCTGGGTCGTCAAAAAGACGGTAGCTATTTCGAAGACCTGAACTACGCTCTGTTCCCCACCGAACCCGGCTCCACTTTCAAATTGGCCACCATCACTTCCCTGTTCAGCGATCGCTTCGTAAAGGCGGACTCGAGGATTGATTGTGAAGGCGGACAGAAAAGGTTTGCCAATCGTATCATGCACGACTCCCATCATGGGCTGAGCGTGCTCAGCATCCGGGAAGCCTTCGCCCAATCTTCAAATGTGGCAATGGCGTCACTGGCACAACGTTATTACGGTACCGCACCAGAGCAGTTTATAGCGCATCTCGACAGGTTGCATCTGACAGAACGCACCGGCCTCGACCTCATCGGCGAAAGAAAACCGGCCGTCATCAGACCTAAAACCAAACACTGGAGCGCCACCACGCTTCCCTGGCTATCTACTGGCTATGGAATCCTGGTTTCGCCCCTGCACACCTGCATGCTCTATAACGCACTGGCGAACGATGGCAAAATGATGAAACCCTATTTGGTAAGTGCAGTTAGAGAATACGGCAGAGATATCCGGGAAATCCAGCCAACCGTACTCGTAGAAAAAATAGCGCCCGATGATGTGGTACGGGAATTACAGTCCTGTGTGGAAGCAGTCGTGGAAAAGGGAACGGGTAAACATATCCGCTCTCCCTATTATAAAATAGCAGGCAAAACGGGTACTGCACAGGTTGCAGATAAAGGGATCAAATATTCCGACAGGGTCTACCAGGGCTCCTTTGTTGGCTATTTCCCCGCCGACGAACCACGCTATACCATCGCAGTAGCAATCCGTACCAAACCGCGTTCCAGCTCATATTACGGAGGTACCCTGGCCGCACCGGTATTCCGGATGATCTCTGACAAGATTTTCGCAGACGGTCTGGGCAAATGGGAAGACCCGCTCGATAGCATGACGCTCAAAAGCAAAAACAAGCTGGCAGCCAGAGTGGCCACCACAGGATATAATTATGAGATGCTCACGAAAGAACTGGGTCTCTCAGCTCCTCTGAATGCAGAACCCTCAACTGTGGTGAAACTGGAAGTGGATTCATCCCAGCATTTGAAAAGCAGAAAGGTTCCGGTTTACTATGGCGTCGTACCGGATGTGAAGGGGCTTTCCCTGAAAGATGCCGTTTATCTCCTGGAACAACAGGGAATGAGGGTACAGATTAAAGGCAGAGGTACGGTCAGCGGTCAATCAGTCGCTCCCGGCTCTGCAATTGTTAAAGGTCAGAACATCACGCTTCAACTAGGATAAGATGACAGTGCTGAACGACATATTACAGTTGTTGCCTTCGAAGGAAGTACGGGGAGATCTCCATGCAGAAATCAAAGATCTGTGTATTGATAGCAGGAAGGTTTCACAAGGCTCCCTGTTCATAGCCATCAGGGGTACGGCTACCGATGGCCACCAATATATCGAAAAAGCAATTGAACTAGGTGCAATAGCCATCGTCTGTGAAGCGCTTCCCATCCATCTCCATGATCAGGTTACCTATATAGTAGTAAAGGATTCCTCCGCAGCAGCAGGTCTGATCGCCGCCGCCTGGCACGGACATCCTTCAGCAGGCATGCGGGTCGTAGGTGTTACAGGTACGAATGGTAAAACCACCGTTGCAACGCTTCTTTTTAAGCTGTTCTCTAGCCTGGGGTATACCTGTGGTCTGATCTCCACGGTAGAGAACCATATCGGTGATCGTGTCGTTCCCTCCACCCATACTACTCCGGATCCCGTCAGTATTCAGACACTGCTGTCTGAGATGCAACAGGCCGGTTGCGACTTCGTCTTCATGGAAGTAAGCTCCCATGCCGTACATCAGCACCGTATTGCAGGGATCGAATTTGCCGGAGGCATCTTTACCAATATCACCCACGATCATCTCGATTATCACAAAACTTTCGATGAATACATAAGGGTCAAAAAGCAGTTCTTCGACAACCTTACCGATAAAGCCTTTGCGCTCACAAATGCAGATGACAGGCGTGGATTGGTCATGCTGCAGAATTCACCCGCAGTGAAGAATACTTACAGCCTTAAAATGCCAGCCACTTTCAAAGGCAAGGTTCTGGAAAACAGCCTCACCGGTCTGGTAATGATCGTTGACAGCCAGGAGGCACATTTCCGGATGATTGGCACCTTCAATGCCTACAATCTGCTGGCAGTCTATGGGGCAGCCTTGTTGCTCGGGCAGGACAAGCTCCACGTCCTGGCTGCACTCAGCAATTTGCAGGGCGCGCCAGGAAGGTTTGAAACCGTGATGTCCGCCGGTGATCGCATCCTGGGGATTGTAGACTACGCTCATACGCCCGACGCACTCCTCAATGTGCTGGCAACCATCAATCAACTTAGGACGGATGGACAGCAGCTCACCACCATCATCGGCTGCGGAGGCGACCGCGATAAAAGCAAAAGGCCTTTAATGGCAGAAGCGGCAGCCGAACATAGCGACCGGCTCATCCTCACTGCCGATAATCCGAGAACGGAAGACCCCGAAATGATCCTCAACGATATGGAGCAGGGCCTCAGTTCCGCAAAAAGGAGAAAAACTTTAAGAATAAGTGATAGAAAAGAAGCCATTCGTACGGCCTGCATGCTCTCTCAACCAGGAGATATTATTCTGGTAGCCGGGAAGGGACATGAAACTTATCAGGAGATCAAAGGGGTAAGGCACTCTTTCGACGACCGTCAGGTATTGCGTGAGGCTTTTGAACAACTAAATAAATAAACAGCGGATGCTATACTACCTGTTTACATACCTGCGTGAAAACTTCGGACTATTCGGAGCAGGGATATTTTACTATATCACTTTCAGGGCAGCTATGGCAGTGATCCTCTCGCTGGTCATTTCGCTGTTGTTCGGGAAAATGATCATTAATTATCTCCAGCGTAAACAGATCGGCGAAACTATCCGCGACCTTGGCCTTCACGGCGAACAATCCAAAAAAGGCACCCCTACGATGGGAGGCCTCATCATCATAGCCGCTATCCTCATCCCAACGCTATTGTTCGCCAGAATAGAAAATGTTTACATCATTCTCATGGTGATGTCCACCGTGTGGTTAGGACTCGTTGGCTTTATCGATGACTATATCAAAATCTTCAAAAAGAATAAAGAAGGCCTGGCAGGAAGATTTAAGATAATGGGGCAGGTAGGCCTCGGCATCATCATCGGAGTTACTATGTACTACAACCAAAATGTCATGACCAGCCGCGAAGTAGTCAAAGGTCAGCCGGTAGTGTACAATAGCACTGAGGAGGTCGTGTCGGAACCGTTCACCCGTAAGGACGAAACAGGTGCCAACAGAAAGTATGTCAGGGTTCGCACCGCCACCACTACCATCCCCTTCGTTAAGAGTCATGAATTCAGCTACGCCAGAGTAGCATCCATGATCAGCGAGAACGCTATCGATATCCTGACCCCCATCATCTACGTGCTTTTTGTCATCTTCATCATTGTCGCCGTATCCAACGGGGCAAACATAACAGATGGTATCGACGGGCTTGCCACAGGTGTCTCCGCAATAGTCGGTATCTGCCTGGCCATATTTGCCTATGTCTCGGGTAACTACATTTTCGCTGATTATCTCGGAATTATGCACATTCCAAATCTGAGCGAACTGGCCATTTTCATCGGTGCCTTCGTAGGTGCCTGTGTAGGTTTCCTTTGGTACAATGCCTATCCCGCACAGGTCTTCATGGGCGACACCGGAAGTCTGGCCATCGGTGGAATCATCGCCTCCCTGGCCATCATCGTTCGAAAGGAGCTTTTGATACCCATTATCTGCGGGGTTTTCCTCATCGAGAATCTTTCCGTAATGATTCAGGTGTTCTGGTTCAAACGCACCAAAGCAAAGTATGGAGAGGGTAGAAGGGTATTCCTGATGGCGCCGCTTCACCACCATTATCAGAAATTAGGCTATCACGAATCCAAAATTGTAACCCGGTTCTGGATCATTCAAATCATGCTGATCATTCTGAGTATCGCAACACTGAAAATGCGTTAATTAAAATTGGAAACAGGAAGAACTCATAACAAGCTAATAGTCCTCGGTGCCGCAGAAAGCGGGATTGGCGCGGCCTTGCTGGCAAAAAAGCAGGGCTGGGATGTGTTTGTGAGTGATGGCGGTACCATTCAGCCGGCTTTCAGGAACGAGCTGTCAGAACAGGGGATTCCATTCGAAGAAGGCACCCATAGCCTGGACCGTCTCACGCATGCAGATGTGATCGTGAAAAGTCCGGGCATTCCCGAGAAAGCTCCGGTCATGAAGGCCATCCGGGCGGCAGGAGTAAAAGTCTGCAGCGAAGTGGAGTTTGCCTACTGGTACAAGGGCAATGCAAAGATCATTGCTATCACTGGCAGCAATGGGAAAACTACGACTACCTCCCTCATCTTCTCGATGCTGGAGCATGCCGGATACAATGTTTCCTGTGTCGGCAACATCGGCTTCAGTTTTGCCCGTCAGGTAGCCCAGCAACCCACCGATTGGTACGTGCTGGAGGTTAGCAGCTTCCAGCTTGATGACATACATAGCTTCAGACCCGACATAGCAGTTCTGCTCAATATCACGCCCGATCACCTTGACAGATATGAGTACAAATTCGAAAACTATGTAGCCTCAAAATTCCGGATCACGGCCTTTCAGACAGAGAACGATTACTTCATTACCAATAGAGACGACCAGGTAATCATGGATTACCTGAAGACACACACTACTAACTCAAAAAAACTATTCTTCACAATGAACGAGTACAACCTGAACCAGGACGAAGACGGCGCAGCAATCACGAACGGCGAAATGAACATCATGTTCGATGGAGAGCAGGTAAATGCCTCCATCTACGACATGACCATCAAAGGGAAGCACAATTACTACAATAGCATGGCAGCAGGAATCTCCGGTCGGGTGGCCGGGATCAGAAAGGGCAGTATCCGTGAAAGCCTTGTAGGCTTCAAAGGCGTCGAACACCGGCTCGAACCAGTAGCGATTATCCGCGGTGTTGAGTTTGTGAATGATAGCAAAGCCACTAATGTCAATTCCACCTGGTATGCTCTCGAATCAGCCGATAAACCAGTAGTACTGATCATGGGTGGTCTGGACAAAGGCAATGATTATTCAGAATTACTCGACCTCGTGAGGGAAAAGGTAAAAGCCATTGTTTGCCTCGGTATCGACAATACACCAATTCATAATTTTTTCGAAGGGGAAGTAGCTAATATCGTCGACACTACAAGTATGAATGATGCGGTTCGCGCCGCCTGTATGTTCGCAGAAAGTGGAGATCAGGTATTGCTATCGCCAGCCTGTGCAAGCTTCGACTTGTTCAGAAATTACGAAGAACGGGGCCGCCAGTTTAAGGAGGTAGTTCGGGCATTATAAAGTTTTACAAAAGCGATACAGGAACACATGCAGAGCATTCTCAATAGAACCAAGGGAGATCGGGTTATCTGGTCAGTAGTAATACTGCTGTCCCTGATAAGTCTGCTCGCTGTTTATAGTTCCACACAGTCGCTCGCCTATAGGATGGACAAAAACGGCAGTTACTATCTGCTGAAGCAATTAATGGTGCTGGTTTTGGGATTACTCATTGTTTATGGTGTTCACAAAGTCAACTATACCCGCTTTGCCAGGGTGGCAGTGGTGCTTTATCTCATTAGTCTTCCCCTGCTCCTTTATACACTGTTCTTCGGTACCACTCTCAATGAGGGTTCACGCTGGATCAAGCTTCCTGTCATCAATCTTACATTTCAGACCTCAGATATGGCTAAGCTTGCGCTGTTTATGTTTCTGGCGCGGGTGTTGAGTATGAAACAGTCTATAATTAAGGATTTTAAAAGAGGGTTTATCCCTGTTCTGATACCTGTGGCACTCACCTGCGCGCTCATCGCACCGGCCAATCTTTCGACAGCCCTTATGCTGGGTTTCACCTGTTGCATTCTATTCTTCATCGGAAGGGTACAGGTCAAACATATCCTCATCCTGGCTTGTGCCGGTCTGTTCGGGCTCGCTGCCTTGTTCGTAGTTTCAAAACTCACCGGCTTCGGTCGCGCTGATACATGGGAACAAAGGATAAAGAGTTTCGTCGGTGCAGGAAATGAAGAACTGGACCCAAGAGGAGATGATTTTCAGGTATTGCAGGGAAAGATCGCTATCGCTGGCGGTGGGCTTTTCGGTAAGGGACCAGGACATAGCGAGGCAAAAGACTACCTGCCACATGGCTATTCCGATTTTATATACGCCAATATCATTTCAGAATACGGTCTCGTAGGAGGCGCCATCGTGGTATTTCTCTACCTGCTCTTCCTCTGGCGAAGCATTCTCATTTTCAAACGCTGCCCCTTCGCCTTCGGAGCCTTCCTGGCGGTAGGCCTCAGTATCACCCTGGTTTTCCAGGCGATGCTCAACATGGCGGTCAATGTCAATCTCGTACCAGTAACGGGACTCACCCTGCCGCTGATCAGCATGGGCGGATCCTCGATCTGGTTCAATAGTATCGCCATCGGCATCGTACTCAGCGTGAGCAAGTATGTAGATGAGGAAGCAGCACCCCCAAAGAAGAAAACTGAAGAAGCTAACGAGAGCAAAAGATCAATAAGAACTAAAAAGGCACAGGAGGCAGTGCCCGCAACTTAATATATGAAAACGCTAAGGGTCATAATAGCAGGTGGCGGCACGGGAGGTCATATCTTCCCGGCAGTAGCCATTGGTCACGCTCTGCAGCGTTTACAACCGGGTACCGAACTGCTGTTCGTAGGTGCAAAGGGCAAAATGGAGATGGAAAAGGTGCCTCAGGAGGGATTCAGAATTATCGGATTGGAGATTGCAGGTTTCAACCGAAGCAATCTGCTGAAGAACACTACTCTTCCTTTCAAACTTATCAAAAGTTTGATGCAGGCAGCAGGCATTCTTCGCAATTTCAATCCTGATGTAGTAGTGGGTGTTGGGGGATACGCCAGCTTCCCAATCCTCAATGCTGCACAACGACGTGGCATACCAACATTGATACAGGAACAAAATTCTTTCGCTGGAAAGAGTAACAAAATACTCGGAAGGAAGGCTGCCGCAATCTGCGTTGCCTACGATAAGATGGAGCAGTTCTTCCCAAAAGAAAAACTCATCTTCACAGGCAACCCGGTACGCAAGAGCATCACCAGGTCGACAATTACCCGCGAAGAAGCGCTTGCAGCGTTTCAGCTACAGCCGGATAAACAAACACTTCTGATCGTAGGCGGAAGCCTCGGTGCCAAAAGTATCAACGAAGCCATAGCTGCTGGCCTCTCTCAGCTCGCAGCAACAGGAATTCAGGTCGTCTGGCAAACTGGTAATCTTTTCTACGATCAGGCATTAGCCGCTGCAAAAGGATTCAGGGATATCCATGTCCATGCATTCATCAGGGAAATGGATAAGGCTTACGCAGCAGCAGACATGGTGATTTCCCGCGCCGGCGCCTTGGCTATTGCAGAGCTCTGCATCGTAGCAAAGCCCGTCATATTTGTCCCATATCCCTTTGCCGCAGAAGATCATCAGACTAGTAACGCTATGTCACTGGTGGCACACAATGCAGCCGAAATGGTGCGTGATAGTGATGCTTCCGTGGAGCTGATCCCGAAGTTGCTGAAGCTGATGGATGATGCTGTGATGCAGGATCTCATGCGCAACAATCTTCAACGCCTTGCTATTACAGATGCGGACGAAAGAATTGCAAACAAGATTATTGAACTATCTAAAACCAGTGGCAGATGAATGTAGAGCAAATCAGCAGGGTCTATTTCGCAGGTATTGGAGGCATCGGTATGAGCGCCCTGGCCAGATTTTTCAGGAATCGCGGCGCGCAGGTTGCCGGTTACGATAAAACAGAGACGCCTCTCACCCGTAGCCTGCAGCAGGAAGGCATGCAGATTCATTATACGGATGATCCCGCGCTCCTCGACAAGGAAACACAACTGGTTGTATACACTCCAGCTCTGCCGCCCGATCATAAAGAATTGAGCTGGTATCGTGAACAGGGTTATCCGGTCTACAAACGCAGCGATGTGCTGCAATGGATTACTGAGTCGTTTTTCGCTATAACTGTTGCAGGAACCCATGGGAAAACTACCATCTCAACGATGACAGCTTTTCTACTCCGTGACACGGGAATCGGTTGTAATGCTTTCCTGGGCGGACTTTCCGTTAACTACAATATAAATTACTGGAGTAGTGATAATCCTGTAGCCGTAATTGAGGCAGACGAATATGACAGGAGCTTTCTGAAGCTGCACCCGGATATCGCTGTACTCACAGCCATGGATGCCGATCACCTGGATATCTATGGCACAGTGGAGGAACTGGAAGCAGCATTTATTCAATATACCAAACATATCAAACAGGGAGGTACGCTCATTTATAAACACGGCCTCCCGCGCACTGCGGATCTTGCAGGTAGCCGCAAAATCAGCTATAGCCTTCAGAATGATGCAGCAGATGCTTTCGCAGCGAATATTACCCAACGTGACGGTGGGTATGTGTTCGATTTGATCAGTCCTTTTGGTAATATCAGTCAGATCAGGCTCAACATCGGCGGGATGCACAATGTGGAGAATGCCATTGTAGCGCTGCTGATAGCTCAGATGCAAGACGTTCCTTCCCACGAGATAAAGGACGCACTCGCCAATTTTGCTGGTGTCAAAAGACGCTTCGAATACCTCGTGAAGAATGAAAGGGTGGTCTATATTGATGATTACGCACATCATCCTGAAGAACTGGCCTCACTGATAAAGAGTGCGAAGCGATTGTTTCCTAAAAGGAAATGTGTGGTGGCATTTCAGCCTCATCTCTATTCACGCACACGCGATCTGGCAGATGGCTTCGCTCAAAGTCTGGATCTGGCCGATCAGGTGATCCTGCTGGATATCTACCCCGCAAGGGAACTACCAATAGAGGGCGTAACATCAGAAATGATCACAACCCGAATGGAAAACAAAGCCCACACCATCTTATCAAAGGAAGGCTTGCTCGAATTAGTACGCTCAGCACCGCTTGAATTACTTATCACAGCTGGCGCCGGCGATATCGATAAGTTGACTGAACCCATCAAAGAAATTCTTGAGAAGAAGTAATGGCAAAGAAGCGCAAAATATCCATCCGTAAAGTACTGCAGGCACTGCTGACTCTAGTGGTCGTAAGTGGCTGCCTCGTTGCGGTATTGGGCGCTTCAAAAAGACATGAGGTACGGAGGCTCTCAAAGATCCATCTCGAAGTCCTTAATGAAGATCGCTATCGTTTCCTGGATAAGGAGGCGCTCTGGAGATCACTGATCGATGATCGTGGTCTGATCACAGACTCAACCGCCCTTAATACACTCGATGTCAAAGGTCTGGAGGCGGCAGCCATTCGTCACCCCTGGGTGGCCAGGGCGGAGGCTTATGTCGACCATCAGCACGAACTTCATGTGGAACTGCTGCAAAGGGTGCCTGTTTCAAGGATTTTCCTCGAGAACGGTGAAAGCTATTATCTCGACAATACCTTAAAACATCTGCCGCTTTCAGAGAAGTTCACGATATATACCGTCCTCGTAACTAATGTTCCATTAAACATCAATGACAGCACAAGGAAATCATTATACGCTTCTATCAACCGGCTGGTAAATCGTGTAGAAAAGGATCCCTTCTGGAGGGCTCAGATCGCGCAGATCCAGGTTACACCCGAGCTGGAATTTGAGCTGATACCGGTGCTGGGCAAACACCTGATCCGTTTCGGCGATACCACAAGGATGGAACAGAAGTTCAGCCACCTGATGTCGTTTTACAAGCAGGTACTGAATCGTATCGGCTGGGATAAATACGAAACACTGGATCTCCGTTTCCGGAATCAATTGGTCGCTGCTCCTTCTCTGCCCTGGAAGCCACCATCAAAGAATGCTATCAGTAATATGGACTGGTTGAAGAGTGTCATCGGAGAAGTGCCCAAAGAGTTTGTGCAGTTGAAAGCCAATGCGCCGTATCAGGTCACCACCCCCGTACCCGCCGGATCTACTCCGCAACAGGCAGTTAACCCTGTTAGCCCGCAGAACCCGGCTCCGGTATCAACGTCTATCCAAACCCAAACCACCGCGACCCAACCCACTCCGGCTGCTCCTGCGCCTTCTCCTGCGCAGGATAGACGTACCGAAAACAGCAAAGAAGAACAACCGAAAGAAACCGAACAAAGACCCAAATACATCTATGAAGGACCAAACCAATAGTAAACTGCTTAATCACGCGCAATATGAGTAGAAAAGAACAACCCATCATTGTCGGCCTCGATATCGGAACCACTAAGGTAGTGGCAATCGCAGGTCGTAAAAATGAATTCGGCAAGCTGGAAATCCTCGGCTTTGGTAAGGCCGAGTCTGCCGGAGTCAGCCATGGTGTGGTCATGAACATCGAACAGTGCATTCGCTCCATCGAACAGGCGGTGGAAAAATGCATTCAGTCAAATCCTCAACTGGAGGTAAAGGAGATTTATGTCGGTATCGCCGGTCAGCACATCAAGAGCCTGCAGACCCGCGGAGAACGGGTTCGCTCCAACACCGAAGACGAAATCAACAGGGAGGATATCAACCTTCTGGTTCGCGACCAGCACAAGACGTATATCCCGGCAGGCGATCAGATCATCGATATCATACCCCAGGAATACTCCGTAGACAACACGCCTTATGTGTTAGACCCCATCGGTATGAGCGGTGTCAAGATCGGAGCCAATTTCCATATCATCACCGGCGATCGGAATGCTATCCGGAATATCAAGCGCTGTGTCGATAAGTCGAGCCTGATTACCCGCGATATTGTGCTGCAGCCACTGGCTTCAGCCGCTGCCGTGATGAACGATGAAGATCTTGAAGCGGGCGTGGCCATCGTCGATATCGGTGGTGGTACTACGGATATGGCCGTTTTCTATGACGGCATCCTGAAGCATACAGCCGTGATCCCCTACGCCGGTGTGAATATCACCAACGATATTCGAAATGGTCTTGGCGTACTCCGCGCACAGGCAGAACAAATGAAGGTGCAGTTCGGTACCGCTCTTGCGGACGAGGCTAACGCGAACGCTTATATCACAATTCCAGGACTTCGCGGTCTGCCACCCAAAGAGATTTCCGTAAAGAACCTGGCGCATATCATCCAGGCTCGTATGCAGGAAATTCTGGACTATGTGGTCTACCACCTGAAACAGGTCGACCTCGATAAGCGATTGCATGGCGGTATTATTCTTACCGGTGGTGGTGCACAATTGAAACACCTGGTTCAGCTTACAGAGTATGTCACAGGGCTCGGCTGCAGACTGGGCTATCCGAATGAACATCTCGCCGGCGGCCATGCAGAAACACTGATGAATCCCATGTATTCTACCTGCATTGGTCTGATCCTCCGCGGTTACCACGATTTCGAAAACGGTAAAATGAGCTTCGTAGGTGAAGGCGGAAATTTTGTTCACGCATTGCCCAACGCAGCTATCGATGGTCCGGAAGCAATAACAAACGAAGATCAGCAGGAGGAAGAACCCACAGATGTAAAGGTGCGCAAGCGCAGTGACAGAATGCGTCGTCTTTTCGACGGATTGAAAGGTAAGTTCATGGAACTTTTTGAAGAAGTAGAAGATGAAGAAATACGATAAACAAAACCCCGGAAACAAAAAGATTTTAAACAACAGTTGTATTACTAACCCATAAATAAAGCAGTATGATACATTTTGAAATCCCGAAAAATCAGTCGTCTATCATCAAGGTCATTGGTGTCGGCGGTGGTGGCGGCAATGCCGTCAATTACATGTATAGCCTCGGCATAGAGGGCGTCGATTTCGTTGTCTGCAATACCGACTCTCAGGCACTGGCACTCTCTCCGATTCCAAATAAGGTGCAGCTAGGTCCGCACCTCACGCAGGGGCTTGGAGCAGGCGCTAATCCCGAAATCGGAAAACAGGCCAGTGAGGAAAGTCTCGAGGATATCACAAAGATCCTCAAGGTGAATACCAAGATGGCCTTCATTACTGCTGGTATGGGCGGTGGAACGGGTACAGGTGGTGCACCGGTAGTTGCCAAGATCTGCCGTGAACTCGGTATTCTCACAGTCGGCATCGTCACTATGCCCTTCACCTATGAGGGCCGCAAGCGTATGAAGCAGGCTCAGGAAGGTATCGACAGAATGAGAGATCATGTAGATACGATTTTGATCATCTCCAACGATAAGCTCCGTCAGCAGTTCGGCAACCTGCCATTCACACAGGCTTTTGCCAAAGCGGATGATGTGCTGTCTACAGCTGCCAAATGTATCACTGATGTGATCAATACTACCGGACAGATCAATGTCGATTTTGCGGATGTCTGCACTGTAATGAAAAATGGTGGTGTAGCGATCCTCGGCGCATCTGCAGTGGCCGGTGAAAATCGTGCACTCCACGCAGTAGAGCAAGCCCTGAATTCTCCGCTCCTAAATGATAATGATATTCGTGGCGCTAAATGGCTCCTGCTCAATATCACCTCTGCCGCTGGGGAGTTCGAACACACAATGGACGAAGCAGAAGCTATTCAGGCTTATGTTCAGCAGCAGGCTGGTGACAACTGCGATGTTATCCTCGGTATGGGTCATGATCCTGCGCTCGAAGACAAGATTGCTGTCACCGTGATCGCTACCGGTTTCAATCACAAGGAACTTCCTGCAGAACCACAGATTAAGCGCAATGAGCCGGAAAAGATCTTTATTCCGCTCGCAGGTACAGGTGAATCTACACCAGCAGCTCCGGCAAATACACCAGAACAGAAAGCACCAGAGGCGAAGGTTGAGGATCCCATGGCTCCCAGCCTCGTAGAAATGCCACAGGCTAAACCTTTGTTTGATATCAAACCGGCATTCCCGGAACAAACCAACGAGAAGAAGGAGGTCTTCACGCTTGGCTTTTCCGAGTCAGTACAACCCCCAACCCACAACCCCCAACCCCCAAC
>JAEYQO010000079.1 GCA_023409975.1 Bacteroidota bacterium
CAACGATAACGGCGCAGGCAGTAGCGAAGTTTGTGCTCACCCAGTTGCTGGTATCAGTTGCAGAGCAAACAGAACGCATGTATAGTGTGTAATCTGTAGCCGGGCTCAGGCCAGAAACGTTATCAGAAGTTCCGGCAGGCACTGAACCTGAAGCAACAGGAGTACCATAAGGACCAGAACCGAGTGGGAACACACTCCATTCGTAACCATTACCTGGGTTTGAGGTGCTGGCTGTCCAGCTAATCGGACCACCATTAGACAACATACCTGTAGTTACGAGGTTGGTTGGAGGCAGACAGCTTGGCGGAGGTACGATATTGACCGAGTAATCATGCGTCTCACCGTAGTCATATTCTAAGCATGGATCGATTGTAGAAGCAGAAGACATCCCCCAAACAAGCCGTACCCTTAGCGTGTAAATTCCTGGAGTAGTTGAGGCGGGAACAGTGAAAGTAAATAACCCCGAGCTCATATCGTTAAGATTATCCAGGGTTGCGATCTCATCGGAAGGGTCAAAGAAACCGTCTCCACCGTAGTCGATCCAGATGCGAACATCCTCAGCTGCCGATGTGTAGTTGGTTGTTACATTACCAGAATAGGTAAGACCTGCAGAGAGTGTTGCAGACATTGCCGTAAAATCCTGATAGGAACTTGCCACACAGGTTGTATTCATATTTGAAATACCAGGAGCGACGTCACCAGTCAGAATAAAATCTTTAATGTCGTCACCCCAATTGCAACCGTCCACATAGGTTGGTGTACAATAACAGGCTCCGGGAGCATTCTGAGTAACCGTTACAATATTGGAGTAATCGGTCAATCCGCCATTTGTACAAGTTACCAGAGCCTGGTAATCTGTAGATGAAGATTGTGAAGCGATATTCAGGGTAGATGTTGTCGCCCCTGGTATTGACGTCCACATGTTTGCACCAGCAGGTGACTCGAACCATTCGATTGTGATTCCTGCTCCGAGGGTGTAGCCTGTCAACGTTACGGTGAAAGGATCACCGGCACAGATGTTGGCTGGTCCAGAGGCTGTACCTGCTACAGGCGAACCCGTACATCCTACAGCTTCCATGATATGGATCAGATAATCTTCAGTTTCACCATAGCCAAATGTACCGCAGGGGTTGATGTTGGAAGCAGTACCACCTTCCTGCATGATAACGCGCATACCAGTAATTCCGGTATCAGCGGTGAGTGGAATAGTGATATTACCACTAATGATGGTGCCGGCCGGTGTGTAGGTGAAGCCACCCTGGAAGAACACCTCTTCACCTGCATCTGTGAAGATTCCATTGCGGTTGTAGTCGATAAAGATCTTCAGACCACCGCTATAGGAACCGCCACAGGAAGCTGCGCTAACAGAGAATGGAACAGTAGCCGTCTGCATAACCTGAGGAGCAGGAACTGTAGACTTATAGTCAGTGTACATCTCATTGCTTGAAGAGCAGGTCGATGCATTGGTCATGCTTCCAAACGACACCTCATGAATTTCACCATCGCCGGCGTATTGTGCTGTAGAGCTACAATAACAACCATAGAAGTTACTCATGTTCACAGCGACCACATTGGATTCATCGGTCAGTCCGCCATTGGCACAGGTCACTACCATTCTGTAGTCAGTTGCACTGGTCTGCCCTCCTGTAATCGTGAAGGAAGGAGTCGTTGCACCGGGAATGGCTGTCCAGGTATTTGCACCAGCAGGAGAAGATTCCCATTGATAGGTGATTCCGGAGGCGAGCGTCTGACCGGAAAGGTTAAGAACAATATCTTCATTGGCACAAACAGCCGAGGGACCCGTGGCAGTACCTGCTACTGGAGTACCCGCACACGGAACTGGTACGGTGATGTCCACCGTATAATCGTGTGTCTCACCGTAGTTATAATTGATACAGGGATCAATAGACGCGGCGCTCTGGCCGTAAACAAGACGCACCCGCATCCTGTAGGAGCCAGCAGTGGCAGAAGCCGGGACTGTAAAGGTGAATGCGCCTGTTGCCAGGTTATCCAGATCATCTAACGTGGCTATTTCTTCCGATCCATCAAACACACCATCTGCATTATAATCGATCCAGATGCGAACATCCTCATTGGGGTAGGTATAGCTGGTAGTTACATTTCCTGAATACGTGGAACCGGCAGAAAGTGCTGCAGACATAGATGTGAAGTCTGCATAACCTCCGGTTGGGCAGGGGGTATTCAGATTGTTGATACCCGGAGCTATATCACCCTGTAATATGAAGTCATCAATATTATCACCGCTACCACAGTTGTAGGTATAAGTGGGGATGCAATAACAACTGGTAACAGGATTGATTGAAACATTAACCTGATTGGTTATGTCTGACTGACCGCCATTTGAACAGGTAACTACCGCCCTGTAGTCTGTTGGTGAGGAAATACCTCCTGTTACGGTATAGGTGGGCGAAGTAGCACCTGCTATGGCCGTCCACATGTTCGCACCTGCCGGTGACTCTTCCCACTGATACGTGATGCCGAGGGCGAGGGTCTGGCCTGAGATGGACAGTGTAAAATCCTCACCTGCACAAATATTGGAAGGACCGGAAGCTGTTCCCGCCACAGGAATGTTAGAACATTGATTGCTGGCCAGGATGTTTATCAGATAATCCTCTGCCTCTCCATAACTTGAGCTGGAGGCTCCGCAAGCCTGCCCAGCAGTAGGCTGGCTGTCATCACCTCCACGAACACGCATTCTGGTAATACCAGTGGCTGCACTGGCAGGCACAGGAATGCTGATAGTGATAGTACCGTTACCACCGACACTAGTACCAGCAGTGAAAAACTCCGACGCATCAAACACGCCATTCTGATCAAAATCGATCCAGGCACCGCTAAACTGCGTGCCATCTGCACCGAAGGTCAATTCAAGCGTATAATTCATTCCCTGCATCAGATCCGGAATATTGATCGTTGCCGGTTGCTGTTGGGTGTAGTCGCGGTAATAGGGTGATGCATTTCCTGTAGAAGAATTGGTTAGAGTTTCCAGTTTAACATTGGTGATATGATCGTTACTGCCACCACTGGAGTACGTTGGCAGGCAATAGCAATTCAGAAAATTATTCAGGGTTACACTTACTTCCTGACTCGCGTCGGTTTGACCACCGTTGTTACAGGTCACGATAACCCGGAAATCGGTTGGCGCTGAAATTCCGGAAGCAAGCGAGAGAGACGCATTGGTAGCTCCAGTGATGGGAGTCCACAAATTAGCACCTGCAGGGGATTCTTCCCATTGAAATGAAATACCTGTTCCGAGGGTGTAACCCGTATGGGAAACCGTGAATGGCGTATTCGGACAAACTGAGGCAGGCCCTGAAACGGCTCCAGCAGTCGGAGTGCCTGAACAGGGAATTGCCGGTGCGTAGGAGATCTGTACCGTTGGTCTCGAATTACCATAAGTTGTTGAAAGATTAGATGCATTCGTTAGTGCTGAGCTACTTGCGGTTCCAATGCTTTTACCTGAGGCGCTGTTCACGTAGAAATTAATGGCCCCGTTTGCAGTGCCGTTCTTTACATGACGGGTTGAGATGATCAATGACCCGCCTGTGTAGATAAATGGTGCTGACAAAACAAAGGTTTCATAAGTGCCGGCAGTACCCGAAAAGGACTGCGTCGTTGAGTTGTAAACAGGTGTTGCGTTTGCAATCACAGTCCCCCAGTTCGTGTTGTTCGTCAATGTAGCACTGGAAGAATTCTCCATCCAGATCTCGAAAACATTGTTTCCTGTAATGGTGTTTGCGTTCTGACGCAACCAGCCAATTTCGGTAATCATAGACCCCGTCGGAATGTTCAATTCCGACGCCTCATAAATGTAGGCGTAGTTCGACCAATTGAAAGTTGAACTTGAACTACTTCTGTAGTAGGGACCGTAGTAATAGTCGCTGGTCCCGCTTGTGCTGCCGATTACTACCTGCTGCGCTGAGGCGCTGAACGACCACAGCAAAGCAAATACAAGCAGCAGCCTGTTGAGCTTGTGTAAAGATTTTTTAATCATTGGTAATCATCTTGAGATGGTGCCTACTCTTTTACGTGGGTTTTCGGCTTCCCCCAAAAGCGTCAGGGAAAACAGTGTATCGTCAAAAATCGAATCCTCGGATCAAGCGGGAACATTATGGCGTCAGAAACAGGTACGTGCAACCAGAGGGAGCCCTTTTGCGGGACACCCTGAACATTAAATAAAGCTGCTACCCGTAGACCGGGACAGGAGAAATTTTTAATAAATCCGGCGCTTTAAGAGGGGGGCGCGTCTGTAACACGGAAAGATGGGCAACGATTCTAAACTTTCGCATTGGGTATCAATTGGGTAATGTAAGGCCAATATAGAAGTATTTTTCGTAAGTACCTACATCCGTCCCTACATAATGTTTATACACATTTGTTTTGCGTACATACACATTGTGTCTTGCTTATAAAAAAAGCTGCCCTGGGGCAGCTTTTAACCGAGACAGTCTATAAATCCTATTCAACGACAAATCTGGTCACTCCTGCATCAGTTCCATTGCTGATACGGAGGATGTACATACCGCTGCTAAGATTCAGGCCGTTTACCGTACGCTGTTGATTGCCCGCACTCAGTGATAGTTGTTCTGCATGTACCAGACGACCAGTCAGATCAGCAATCTGCAGATTGAAAGAGCCTGCATGCTTTGTAGTGAATCCAACAACCACCTGATGGCGCTGTGCTGCTCCCAATACCTGAACAGGTGTATTATACTTAGTAGCAGAGGTCACATTTGTCGTACCAGAATGACCAACAAAGGTGATCGTCATATCATCTATAGATAAGCCATCATCGCTTCCGACAATGTTCCTGTCGACCCATTTCAGGATTACATGCTGACCAGGATTCAGGACCACATCGAAAGAATCATTTACCATCATGAAATTTCCCTGAGCGTTGCCATCCAGAGCCTCCCCGTTAGAGCTGGAAGCCGCATTCACTGCAGAATACAGTGCCAGCGCAGGAACCTCGATCCAGTTGGCACCAGTAGTATCGCCAACACTATCAGCAACCACACTGTAGTAGAAATACATAGAATCTTCACGCGGACCGGTAGCACCCACGCGCCACTGCTCCATCCGCAGATCAATCTTGATGCGGGTGATGGTATCTTCATTGGTGACATTTACAAACTTAACTCCGAAAGAAGGCGTATTGCTATTGGACGCGATTGAACCGAGAGAACGATCAGCAGATCCCGCTTCACCAAAGCTGTAGACATCTCCGGCGTTGGACGTTCCTGAACCGGAACGGTACTGATTGTTGGCACTGCCGCTGGTACCTATCTCCTTGATAGCCCAACCCTGGGGTAGAACATTACTATTAGCGGTGTTCGAGTCGAGCGTGTTAAAATCTTCAGTGTGTATGTGTCCTGCTGCTGGAATGGCTATTCCGAGCTGAGCATTGACGACACCTGCTGTTGCAAGGGCAGATAAGAGTAAAACTAGTTTTTTCATATTGTACCTTTTTAGTTCAAGGCACAAATTTCCGGGATATTTTCGACTAATCCGAATTAAGTCGATATTACCTTCTGTCCCAAATGACGATGCCCCCGTGTACGGGGGCATCGCCAGGATGAATCAACTGAGCTTATTACTGGCCGGAGACCGTAACATCATCAATCTCATAGGTTGTAGTCGCCGAAGGATCAGAACCGACATATTTGAAGGCCACATGTACCTTGCCAGCAGTGGGCAGACTTACCAAACCTGAAGATTCCCAGGAGGCTCCGGCAAATGGTCCGGTATTCTGACTAATCGTGGGATTTAATTTAGTCCAGGTCGCCGAGGTAGGATCACCGGAAAAATCTGTACTGTAAAGTACTTCCAGTGTAGCTCCATTATGGAACCCTGCCAGAGATCTGAACGTCAGCACCGCATCCGGCACATTGCTCAAATTCATTTCTGGTGTAATCAGCCAGCTGATCACTGAGTTTTCCCCCGAACCAAAGGCTGAGATCCTTGCATAGGGATTGGAAGTTGACCCCGAATTAGAATGACGCCATTTCTGTGTTCCTGCCTGTGTAAAGTTTGTCCAGCCCGGCAAGGTGATATCTCCGTTAGCCACACCATTAAAAGTCTCTTTGAAAATGATAGAACCCGGATTGGTACCATCACAACGCAAACCTTTCAACTGAACATCACTGGTATCGCGAATGACCAGCTGAGGCGTGTTATTATATACTGTGTAGATGCCTGTAACTGTCCCCTTGCCTCCGGGAACTACCACAGAACGGAAACTAGCGTAATTACTCGTACGAACGCTCAGCTTCCCACTTCCAGAGCAGGCGTGGATAAAACGGTCCGTTCCGCTTTGTGAAGCCGTATTGGGGTCCTGCGCATAGGTGCTTCCCAGCTCACCTTCTTCGAATTCTACTTCGCGGATAGTAATCAGTCGGTTCAGCAGGGCAGGATTCAGCGCAGATACATAGTCAAGATCAACGGTATCCGGCGTGATCACATGCGGGTAGGTAGCTCCTGTAATAAAACTGTCTACTACAGTAGGGGGGATCTCAGACATTGCTCCGGCGGGATCCAGCATGCCCAGTTGCGGATACTTCGCATAATATCCGAAATACAGCCCCTGCAGGTCCACGTATATCTTGCGGCCTATGGGGTAACGGGTGTACAAGCTATTCCGGTTGATCAAAATCGTAATACCGCCTGTTGAATCTTCGATCGTTATCTGCTTATAGAAGTTTCCGGAACGATCGTCTGCCACCACAACTCCGGCAATTCTCCAGGCGCTGTCGATTTTCCGGGGAGCAGTCGTATTCGTATGAAGTGTTTTTAATTCAGCAATGGTCATATTCACCGGAAGGTTAGGGTCTACCTGTGAAAGATCAGGCGGCGCCTCATAATCTTCCTTAAGGCAGGAGCTGACTGCAAAAGACAAGGTCAGCAGGAGTATCAGAATCGACTGTAACTTTTTCATCTTTATTTGATTGAAACTTATTTAAAATCTTAGAGAGAGGTTTACAAAATAGTTGCGCCCGTAAGCATAATAATATCTTGAGCCGAACAGATTAGGTGAACCTCCGGCATAGTCAAAACGGGCATTTTCAAATCCGCTGGTTCGGATGTCCTTATTGTCCAGCAGGTTATTAACACCTACATTCAGGTATAGGAAGACGTTTTCCGGTAATGCCTTAAAGGCTTTGGAAAGCAGAAATGACTTTCCAAAGAATATATCCAAAGTATAAGCAGACGGAAAACGCTCCTGACCAAGGATCTCGTTCCAGAGCTGTGAACCCGGCTCAACCATCTCTACTGTGTAAGGTGTGCGTCTGGAAGCAGCGATGTCGACAAAGTTCCTGTCAACATAATTCAGATTCAGATTTGCATACCAGTATTTCTTTGAGCGGTAGTTTATACCTATAGTTGATACGGTTTGAGGACCCACACCGAGGTAATGGTTTTTCATATATACATCTTCTGTCCTCGGTATAGTATCCGGTGTATTTTCCTGATAGATCGTCACCTCGGGATTATTCGTATAGAAGGCCTGACCTAAAGATGCTGCGCCATTCAGGGTAAACGAGGGTGAAACCTTATACTCCAGTGCCAGCTCGGTTCCGATGAAGCGTGCATCCATATTCTGCATCACGTACTGCACCATGGTGTTTGCATTACCTGTACCCTGGTAGAAGAAGATCTGCTTCTCCGTCATGTCTTTCATGTCGGTCACATATCCGCTCACTCTGGCACTTGCTTTGGGAGAACGCAGTAAATAACCTGCTTCAAGAGTATAGGATTTTCTAGTTTCAGGATTTTCTACCACCGCATTGCGAACCCTTGCAGAGAAATAGGTATTCTCCACAGTTGGCGCATCTGCAGCCAATCCCGCATTTACAAACAGGTAGTTCCGGCCATTAATCTTATAGGTCGCACCACCCTTCAAGCCATAGATAGCGAAGTTTTGCTTTTCACCTTTGCCGAAGGAACTGTTGGCGAATACGCCATTACGAAACAAGCCCTCTCTCTGAAAAGAATTAAATCCATAATTAGCAGAAACAAAGAAATCAACTTTATTATAGGTAAAGCTGGCTTGCCCCCACCACCAGGCTTTCTGGTAGCGCATTCTGTAATTATAGAGGTAGCGATCACCTTCTTTGATCACACCAAATGGATTATTCAGATCGTTCTGGTTAAAAATCACAGTACCTGCTACATTTCTTTCAGCGAAAGAATTCACATTCAGGTAAAAATCACCCCCCAGGAGATCTGCCATCTCACGATAGCTTTCGTTCATTTGACTGATGAAGGAAATCCCGGTGTAGAGGGTAATATGATCATTCAGGACATGCTGCAGGTTTGTATTAAATGTCCATTTTTTTATATCATCGACATCATTCCCAATCACATAAACCGAGCGTCGTCCCGAATCACCAGAGGGTGTTCCATCAGGATTAGGCACGGGCAACACATTCTGGTAATTCGCCTGGTAAAGCTCATCCCAGTTGATCTGATGATTGTTCCGGAAAGCATCTCTTACCGCAGCTGCGGCAGCAGGATCAGGATCGGTTCCCAGCAGATAGAAATTCGGGAGGTAGCGATAGTAATCCGGACGGGGATCAGCTGCATTATACCAATCCATTCTGGAATCCATGTTCTTGCCAAACTGATACCCCAGTGTGGTCGTCAGCCTTGTTCTGTTGGTTGGTGTGTAGTCGTGGCTTAACAGAAACACGGGCTGGAAAATATCCCCCACCCTCGAGTTTCTTTTCTCACCATTCTGCCAGCCCCAGTTGGGATTGTAAAAATTATCACCCAGAATATCGAAAGCTTCCTGGAAGGAAGGATTGGCTTTACCCCTGCGGGTAGGCGCCCCGAAGGTGGTGAAGTTCAACTGGTGTTTACTGTTGAATTTCTTCGATGCCGCCAGAAAATAGGAATAGCCATCATAGAAAGTTCCTTCCACGTAGCCCTCTTTCGCCCACCGCTTCGAAGCAGAAAGTGAAAAAGCCCAGCCGTTCTGCAGCAAACCCGTACTATGCGTTATCATCAGCCGGTTCCGGTACTGACGGTTACTGAGCGAATAAGTGACCCTGGTTTGTTTCCGCTGACTGGCAGCCGTTGCATCGAAATACACCGTACCGTTCAATCCGCCAAAAGCATACTCTGAAGGCTCTAAGCCATAGGAATTGCTCCTGCTTCTGAATACGTCGTTCAGACCACCCCACTGTCCCCAGTAGGCATCGTTGGTCTCTACGTCGTTCATGGGCGCACCGTTGATCAAAACCTGCTGCTGCTGGCGATCATATCCTCTGGGCTTGTACCAGAAGGGACTCCAGGAGAAAGCAGCCGCTCTCAGAAAAGGATCCTGATTGGCGGTAAGTAAGCCACTGACGTTATGAGCAGAAAGCCCCTCATCATCATCTCCCACCACATCTTCCAGGGCGATGGTAGGGATCTGCAGACTTTGCTGTGTGATGCCCGACTCACTACTACGCACGCGCAGTTCACCAAGGTCCACCACTCCAGCGTTCACTGCGATCTCAATGGTATCCAGTGGCTGTCCGGTAACACCGATCACCAGCAACTGATTACCGTAGGCTACCTGGCTAAAAGTAAATTCTCCCATACCATTCGTAGTCGTCACCAGTCGCAGGCGCGGTAGGGACACCTGGACATCATGAGCTGGTTGTGAGGAAGTTTCAATCACCAACCGGCCCTTCACGAGAGCAGTCTTGTTCTCCTGTGCCTGAAGACCAAAAGCCTGCAGGAGCAGTAGCAACAAAACCAACCTTGATTGTAGATACATAAAAGAAAGGAATATGCTTTTGAATTTGCGCTGCAAAGATACGGGAGTACCAGGTCCTGCAATCAATTTTCTTGAAAATAAGTATTTGTTAATACGTAAGTCTGCAAAGGGTTTGCGCCGATATTTTTAGTTCCTTTGCAGCGTCAAAAATCCCTTCCGGTGTTCCTACACAGAATCCTACTTACAGCAGTCATTTCAGGCTTTGCATTTTCGGCATCAGCACAATCAAAGAATTACGAAGTGGCAGCCGTTGCATTTTACAACTTTGAGAATCTGTTCGATACAGAGGATGATCCAAACAATTGGGGTGATGACGAATTCCTACCGACGGGCCCTTATCGTTATGACGAAACAGTCTATCAGCAAAAGCTGACGAATCTTGCCACCGTCATAAGCCAATTAGGTTCGGAACTTACGCCGGATGGACCTGCCATACTCGGAACGACCGAGGTTGAAAACGCCAGGGTACTGACTGACCTCGCCAGGCACCCTTTGATCGCGCATCGGAACTACCAGGTGATACATTTCGACAGCCGCGATTCCCGCGGTATTGATGTGGGGCTGTTATATAATCCAGTCTATTTCAAAGTCCTGAGTGCGCGTCCCCTGTTAGTAGATATCAGCGGACAGGATGGTAAGGGCGGAAGAACCCGGGATGTGCTATTCGTCCACGGCATCCTTGCCGGTGACACCATCAGTGTATTGGTCAATCACTGGCCCTCCAGGAGGGGTGGTGAATCGGCTTCTGCCCCGCTCCGTGCCATAGCTGCAGCGGTGAACCGGGTAACCATCGACTCTCTGATGCGTCATGCGCCTTCAAAAGTCATCATTATGGGTGATTTCAACGATGATCCTACAGATCCCAGCATCACTAAAGTTCTGGGTGCCTCCGGAGACCGGAAGAATCTGAAAACCGGAGGTGTTTATAATCCCTTCGTCAGCTTCTATAAAAAAGGCATTGGCACTTCAGCATACAATGATAGCTGGGGCCTGTTCGACCAGATAATGCTCACAGAACCTCTTGTAAATAGCGAAGAGACCCGTTGGAAGTATTACAAAGCAGAAGTCTTCAATAAAGAATTCCTGAAGAATAAATTTGGTCGCTGGAAAGGTTATCCGCTGCGTTCCTTCGACAATAACAACTGGCAGAATGGTTACAGCGACCACTTCCCGGCTGTAGTCTACCTCGTGAGAGCAGCGCAACGATAGCATTTCTGAAGTCAACCAGGTAGACCTTAGGCTATTAGCCATTAATGGGCCATTGGCCGGGGTGGTGGCAGCTAACCGATATCTCTATCTGACATCCGGCATCTGACATCTGAAGGCAAAGGCGAAAGCGAAAATCCGTTAGGATGGACTCCGCAAACCACGACTCAAAACTCTGATAGGTCTTCGGTTTTTTAAGGGTAATTTTTACGAAAAAGCTAGATTTGCACATGATTGCTGGACGATTTTGGAATAAACCAGTCCATTGGGAATCCCAACATGAATCCGCCTTTCTAATATCTCCTACACCTCCTACGACGGTGAAGACGAAATAGCTGACGGACACCTGACGGATAACTGACGGACACCTGACGGACACCTATAGAACTGCTCCTTCCTGAAACCTTCCGGGCTACTTCCTGAAATAGTCCTGTACCATCCCGCAACAATACGAGCCACTCCGCTTTCAAAAACCGCTAACCCTGCCGGTAAAATCAAGATGATCAAAGGACTTTACCACCCTGTTTCAATTTTAAACGGATAACAGTGTTTGGCGGAAGCTCCTGGCATCTGGCATGTGTCATCTGACCTCTGACATCTGGCATCTGACGCCTGAACATTAACCCAGCAAAATTTCATTTCTTAATAAGTCGTTAACTGAATGCAAACCCCGCGTTAACCCCGCCGATTTACTTGACAGGCCTCAGGGAGCAGTAGATATTTGCACTATCAAACGAAACAAAATAACAAATCAACTAAAACAGAAAACATGAAAAAGCTCATTCTCCTTGCCTCCATGACATTTGCAACATCAGCAGCAGTCCTGGCTCAGAACACATCAGGCAATTCCAATCAGACCGTTCAACTGAGCCTGAGCAATGCACTGGAGATCTCCTTCACCAGCACCAATGCATCACAGGGTAATACTGTAACAATGGCTTTCAATAATGCCGATGATTATGCCAATGGTGTTGAATCAACTGAACAGGAACTGAAGATCCGATCCAACAAGAACTTTAAAGTCGGTGTAAAGATCGATTACAACAGCTTCAGTTATACAGGCCCGGGCAACCTTAATCTTGCTACTGTTCCTATGAACGCTTTCGGACTGAAAGTCACAGATAACAGTACCGGGGGAAATATTGCCGGATCGTTCAACACTACCAGCTATAACGAGCTCACCGGTACAGACCAGAACCTGATCGTAAATGGCGACAATGGTGACAACCAGAAGCTGGCAGTAAAATATAAGTGTACGCCGGGTTTCGGACTTCCTGCAGGAACCTATACATTCGATGTCGTCTACACTGCTACCCAGGAATAATCAGGGTGACCAGTTAAAGGCCGCTGATCCTTTACAAATTCAAATCATTTAAAGCCCCTGCAGGGGCTTTTGCTTTTTAAAAACATTCGGTCCAAAACGGTTTTTACTGTAGGTTTGCAGCCAAATAAACCACGTAGCTGTGGCCTTTACATATAACACAAATCTACTCTGATGAAGATTTTAGTTTGTATCAGTCAGGTACCTGACACCACAACAAGAATCGCTTTCAGCGATAACAATACCAAATTCAATACCCAGGGTGTTACCATGATCATCAATCCTTATGATGAATGGTATGCACTGGTTCGCGCGCTGGAACTGAAGGAAGCGGGAAAAGCTACTGCAGTTCACCTCGTAACAGTTGGCAAAGCTGAAGCAGAACCGGTCATCCGCAAGGCGCTCGCCCTCGGTGGAGATGAGGCAATCCGGATTGACGCCGACAGCAACGATCCGTATGCCGTGGCGGCACAAATAGCTGCCTATGCCAAAGCAGAAAATTACGACCTCGTACTCTGCGGAAAAGAATCCATCGACTATAACAATGGCGTGATGGGTGCTATGCTCGCTGAACTGCTCGACATGAATTATGTGGGCTTTGCCACAAAGCTGGAGGTAGATGACGGCCAGGCAGTCATCAACCGGGAAATCGAAGGCGGTGAAGAGATCAACGGCGCTGCGCTCCCACTGGTCTTATCCTGTCAGAAAGGTATGGCTGAGGCGCGTATTCCGAATATGCGGGGTATCATGGCTGCAAGAACAAAGCCATTGAAAGTAGTAGCCGCTACTGATGCACAACCGCTTACTGAGATCGTTTCCTACGACCTGCCGCCAGCAAAGACAGGGGTGAAAATGTTCAATGCGGACAATCTGGATGAACTGGTGCAGGCTTTACACAACGAAGCGAAGGTGATCTGATCCTTCTGATTTCTTAACTCTTACAAACCACTAAAATGTCAGTAATCGTTTTAGCAGAACATACACAGGGCGTCTTTAAGAAGAAGACATTTGAGGCAGTGCAGTATGCTGCCGCCATTGCCAGCCAGATGGGCACCAGTACCACCGCAGTCGTTCCGGGCACTGTTGACCAGGCCATAATGCAACAGCTTGGACATTATGGAGCGCAGAAGGTGCTGCATGTTGCCGATAGTCGCCTCGATCAATTCAATTCCCGCGCCTACACGAGCGTTCTTGCTGCAGCAGCGGAACAGGAAGGCGCTAAGGTGATCATAACCTTACATGATGTCACCGGCAAGTCCGTGGCACCCCGTCTGGCGGCCCGCCTTAAAGCTGGTCTTGTAGCAGGAGCCATCAGCCATCCGGACCTCGGAAAGGGATTCGTGGTGCGGAAAGCCGTATTTGCAGGAAAAGCCTTTGCAGACCTGAACATCACCACCGACAGGAAGGTCGTTACCCTGATGCCCAACACTTTCCAGGTTTCTAAATCAGGTGACGCCAGTGCAACCGTAGAGGCGCTGACAGTTAGCCTCGAAGAAAAAGACTTTGGTGTACAGGTAAAAGAAGTAAACAAAGTAACCGGTGCCGTTCCACTGGCCGAGGCAGAGTTGGTTGTTTCTGGTGGTCGCGGGTTGAAAGGCCCTGAAAACTGGCATATTCTTGAAGACCTGGCCTCTTCACTGGGAGCGGCACTGGCTTGTTCCCGTCCGGTTGCCGACAGTCATTGGCGTCCGCACCATGAGCATGTGGGCCAGACAGGTGGAACCATCCGTCCGAATCTTTATGTTGCTGTAGGCATTTCCGGCGCCATTCAACACCTCGCCGGGGTTAATGCTTCGAAGACTATTGTGGTCATCAACAAAGACCCTGAAGCACCTTTCTTCAAGGCTGCCGATTATGGTGTGGTTGGAGACGCGCTTGAGATAGTGCCGAAACTGACTGCTGCGGTGAAGAAATTCAGAGAGAATCAGAATTAGTAGCGATTAGCATTCAGCATTCAGCGATGAGCGAATAGCGTTCGACGATGAGCATTCAGCCCCTGGGACTAAGGTTCCAGGGGTTTTTTTATTGGGCGCCAACGGAATAACCTGACGCTTGCTTTTAATGTCAGAACATTTTATATTTGAGTTCCGCCTGTCTATAGGACGTTTTTAAGGAGCGCTATTTTTTTGTCGTGTTGGGTCCTTGCGGAGTTATGGAATCTGCTTATTTATTTTTTTACCCAAAAAATCTGGTAAAAGAGAAACCTAACAACAACCCCCCCCCCCGCAAAAACGCAAGAATCAGTCCGGGCACTTTCTCACTGGTGTTTTGCCACAGTATGTCTTTTACTGGCCCTGCACTGTGGATCTGCATTGGCACAAACCGGCGTAAAAAATTACCGTCATGACTTTGACCTGAAACACTACTATACTATCCCTGTTGACGACTTTTCAAATGACTACCTAATGGCAGGCACTATCAATCCGGGTGAAGAAGGAATGATACATTTCCTGAATGTTGATGGTCAGGGTAGTGTTAACGCTCAGAAAATTTTCTCCTTTGACTCGGAACACCGGGTGGTCTCACTATTACAATATGATCCTGAGTCCTACTACATTGTCGCCCTTCAGCGAGACAACCCAGGCAATGTTGATGAACGCGATCGCATCCGTCTCCTCCGGGTGTACGCTAACGGCACTTTGGTTGATAACAGGACTATAGAAAGCGCAGTCCCTTCCGGATCCAGCGACTATACCAATATGTACCCAATGCATGCGATTGAATTAAATGGCCTCCTTTATATCTGCGGTTACATTACCCGCGAATGGAGTACTGCGCCCGCCTACCCTGATTATACTGGAGATTTAAATAAAAAGGTGTTCGTTCTGTCTTATAACCCAATCACGAATACTCTATTGAACATCGTAACACTTGATGGAACTTTTACACCACCACCCCCATTACCACCACCTAACGATTTTGATATCGCAATGCGGCTCATACCCTTACCAAGCGGAAGGATATATGTGACTGGCAGTTGCAATATAGTCCGTGCAGAAGCACCTTGCAGCCCGCCCTATCAGCAAAGCGGGGTGTTTGCTTCAGGCACCTTGAACATGATCGTGGACCAGTCATTAAATGTTGTGATGCCTAACAAACCGATTGCAGAACTCTATGGTCCCGAAACGTATGGAGAGTACGGTCTCAGCATCATTCCCAATCCAGATCAGGGTGTAGGGGGTTATTTTTTGATGGGTAACACCTTCACTACAAACTCAAATGCGCCCGGATTTAATCCCGTGGAGCCAAGGCTGACATTGACCTACCTGGATAATAATTTCGACTTACCGACTGGTGGAGGAGTAAAACAGAGATTAACCGTAGCAAACGAGGACTATAGCTGGGGATTACACACGCTGCCGAGCTATTCTGGCCCGGATAACTTCCTGATTGCAGGCATGCAGACTAACTCTGTATGTTTCGATGACGAGGACCCGCTTAAACCATCTTATGATCATTACAGCCCGTTCCTTACGGAAGTAACGCCGAGCTGGGATGGCGTTGATCTCAGCGGAACCGCGTTCAATTACTGGAACATTTTTCTCACTCAATTCGGAACAGGCCCCATGTCTCAACCTAACAGCTATCACAGACTAGGGGGTGGACTTAGCAATAATTTATGGCAACCAATTTTTGCCTGTAGACGCACGATTGGAGCCAGTGTTTCAAATAATATCGGTATTAGCGCACCGAGCTGGAACGACGAGCTGCGCCGGTTAAATTTCCGTTTTATTTACGCCGATCGTTTTGCGAACGTACCGGATTGTCCCGAGAGTGTACGAGAATGTACTCCAGATGCTTTTCACAATGTAGAGGTGTTTCACCCGTTTTATGATGGAACACCTGCGGCCTGTTCATCTGTAGTGGGAGCCTGGCAACTACTTCTAAACGGCCAATACCTCATTGCAGGACATCAAGTCAGTTTAACACAGTATCCAATATCAGAGTTTGGAATCGAATTACACGAAGAGATTGACTGTGTCGCAAGTGGGGGCACTTTCAAAAAAACGAATCAGGCTCTGACATCATTCGAACCTAATATTTTCCCCAACCCTGCAAACAACCATATCAACCTGGAGCTCGACAGAACGGATATTGAGTTTATCGAAGTATCCTTATCGGATCAGACCGGCAGGGTTATAGCCAATTTGTTCAAGGTCGCTTATGCTGCCTATACAGGGCAACTGAGCCTTCCAGAAGTGGCTCCGGGACTATACCTTCTTACCGTCCGAACCGACGATCAGAAACCCCGGCAGTTTAAACTCATCATTCAGTAAAAACCTCGAAGAGCGGGTTCCTTCGTGCAGGAGCCCGTTTTGATCCTAAAAAAACCAGCTATGTTCAAACATTTCATATTCTCTACAATTACTCTTTTCGCCATCCTTCCGGTTCTGGCGCAAACCAATACTTTTCAAAAAACCTATGGCGGACCGGGCGATGAGGAAGCCTATTCTG
>JAEYQO010000110.1 GCA_023409975.1 Bacteroidota bacterium
CAGGCTGCAGTACCGTTACAGACCCAACCTGCCGAACTATGACCGCCGCAAAACCCCCAACCTGTTCAAGGAGCAGCTCCGCCTGATGCGACGGGAGCTCTACAAGCGGGAGCTGGACTGCCTGCGATAGGGCTTGTACGGACCGGAGGGCCGGGAGTTTAAGGCGTTGATGAAGCGGTTGATTAAATAGGGGATTTCGAGATTAGAAGCTGGACACCTTCACTTGAGCCTTGGCTTTGGCTTCAGATCAGATGTCAGATGACAGATGGCAGATGACAGATGACAGATGGCAGATGTGGGTTGGGGGTTGGGGGTAACACACTGTCTACTGACCGCTGACCACTGGCTACTGCCGTAGGCTGAAGGCCTACCGCCCTTTCAGGTTTTCCAGCATGTCGCTGACGGCGAGGACGAGGCTGTAGGGTAGCTTCACTTCTTCTCCAGGGGCGAGGTCGAAGCGGCCGAGCGGAGACCAGCTCATGAAGAACCGGGGATAGCCGGGGATGTTGATCTCATAGTAAAGGCCGTCTTTCCTGACTTCAGGAACAGCAGCGACCTGTACGGAGGTTTTATCGTAATAAACAGTTGTTGTATTTGTGCGGGCCATTGTTAGTTACTGTACTGGTCGAGCGTTGTCTGAAGCTCTTTTTTATCGATGACTCCTGATCCGCGCCAGACCTCTTTACCATCTTTGTAAAAAATAAAGCCAGGCATTTGCTCCACGCCCATCTGCTTCATCAATAAGGCCTGAGCACCTCCATCGATCTTTGTGAACATGATGTGGGGCTTACGGTTGTTCCCGGCATAATCGATCTTCATCGTATCCAGCACCGGAGCCATCCGGCGACAGGGGGGACACCAGGGGGCTGTGAAGGTGACGAAAACCAAAGGTGCTGAGCTGACAATCCCTTCGAAAGCCTGTTTGCTGATCAGGGGTACGGGAGTAGCTCCTTCCACGGGTTTTCCCTCCGCCTGCCAGGCGCTATATCCGCCCTTCAGCTCGATGATATTGGAAAAGCCCTCTTCCTTCATGATGGTGGCTGCAATCTCGCTTCTGGAACCACCCAGGCAATACACGTAGACCGGTTGATCCTTGTCCAGGGCAGCGATACGCCGGTAGAACTCTTTGATTTCGCGAACATCGGCGAGCATAGCTCCGGATAGCCGCCCCTGGTTGAATTCATCCGCCGTGCGTACATCCAGCAACTGAGGATGATGCTTCTTCAGGCCGTTATCGAACTCTTCCACGGAAACCGACTGCGCATTGACACAACTTGCCAGAAATAAGTATAAAACGATTGAAAAGACTCTCATGGTATATTCTTTTTGATCCGAACGAGGATCCTGACTCAAAGTTACGGGATTTACATGCTTGTGATATTCAAAGAGATAGAATGAACTAGATTTACGGACTTATGACGAAAGCAATACGTGTAGCGACATTTGGGACGCTGGGGTGGTTAGCTGCTCACTTCTTCATCCCGACAGATGCAGTGGCGCAAAGCACGCCGGTAGGATGCAGCCATGCGCATCACCCATCTCCCTCTTTCAAAACAACGGTAGCCGATCCGGCTGAGGATGAATATGATGTGAAATATGTGAAGCTGAACCTGCAGCTTGATAATCTATCGCCCTATGTGGTGGGCGATGTGGTAACCAGGGCGCAGGTGGTGGTGCCGGGAATGGCGGCCTATGTGTTTGAGCTCAACAGTGCCTACACTATTGATTCTGTCAAGATTGACGGTCAAATGTTGGTGCATACGACCAACAACAACGTACGAACCGTGGGTCTGCCACAGGCGCTGCCCCAGGGAACGGTCTTTACCGCCCAGGTCTGGTACCGCGGACAGATCACCAATGTGCCGGGCTTCTTTGCGGGTGGCATCCGTACGGAGAGCTCTCCGTCCTGGGGCACCCAGGTTACTTTTACGCTGAGCGAACCATATGCCTCGCAGGAATGGTGGCCGGTAAAGCAGTCGCTGACGGACAAGATCGATTCGGCAGATATCTGGGTGACTGTACCGGATCATCTGAAGGCGGGCAGTAACGGCCTGCTGCAACAGGTGACACCGGTGGGCCCCGGCCGGTCGCGTTATGAGTGGAAATCGCGCTACCCCATTGATTATTATCTTATTTCCGTTTCCGTAGCGCCTTACACAGACTATAGCTACTATATTCATTTCCCCGGGACCAATGATTCCGTCTTATACCAGAACTATATCTACGACAATCCCCAGACCCTGCCTTTCTGGAAGAGCGAGATCGATTCCGTGGCGGATATGCTGGTGTTCTTTTCGGACCTTTTTGGAAGATACCCTTTCTGGCAGGAGAAATACGGGCATTGCATGGCACCCCTGACCGGCGGGATGGAGCACCAGACCATGAGTACCCAGGGCTACTTCACCACGACTCTTTCTGCGCATGAATTGGCGCACCAATGGTTTGGCGATCATGTTACCACCGGATCGTGGTCGGATATCTGGCTGAACGAGGGGTTTGCATCCTATGCTGAGTACCTGTTCGTGCGGGAATTTCAAGGTTCGACGGCAGCTTCGCAATATATGGGTGCTGTACACTGGGACGTCATGCAGGCGTTGGACGGAAGTGTCTTTGTGCCGGACACAACCGACGTGAACAGGATTTTCAATAACAGACTCAGTTATAACAAGGGATCGGCCATTGTGCATACCCTGCGGTATCTGATCGATGATGATGCTGTTTTTTTCCAGATACTGAGAGACTATATGCAGCAGTTTGGCGGCGGTACAGCGCGGGTACAGGATTTCAGGCAGCTTGCCGAACAGATTTCCGGCAAGAACCTTGAGGCCTTCTTTGATGAGTGGTACTATGGCGAGGGCTATCCGGTATATAGCGCGAGGTGGAACCAGGTGGGCAACGAAGTATATGTTGAACTATCTCAGGCTACCACAGCTCCTGGTTCGATTCCCTACTTTACGACACCCTTAGAGATCCGGCTGGCAGGTGCGGGCAACCCGGTTTTCAGGGTACAACCTCAACAGGCCATTCAGTCATTTACCTTCAATGTCAGTGGCCCCATCCTTCAGATCAGCTTAGATCCGGATAACTGGATCGTGAACGGCATCAATTCTATCACAAAGGATCCGAATCTTGTAGGAATTGAGCACCACCAGCTAACGAACGTTCGAGTCGGTCCGAACCCTACCGAGGATGACTGGCTGATCTCAGGACTGAAGCAACCGGCGGAGCTGGAGCTCGCGGACCTCAATGGGCGTACGATCTGGAAAGGCCGGGGCGATACGGAGGTCAGGATCAATGGTGCGGGACTGCCGGTGGGCGTTTACATATTAAAGGTACATTCGGATCAGGAAAACCGTAGTTTTAAGCTGATCAAACAATAAGCTATGCGTCATCTGATCTTCATCTTCCTGCTGATCTGTACTTCAGCGGTGACTGTTTCTGCCCATCAATTCTGTCAGCATCAGCAACATGGTATAAAGGCTAAGCAGACCATTGCGACACCGGAAGAGGATGATTATGATGTCCATTATATCAAGCTGGATCTGGCGGCTACCAATCAGTCGACAGCCATCTCCGGAAAAGCCACTACGAGGGCGAGGGTTGCAGCATCGTCCATGCAGGAGTATTATTTTGAACTGATCAATCAGCTCACGATCGACTCTGCCAAAGTGGATGGTCAGCTATTACCAGTAACGGCTGTCAACAACTGGGTGAACAAAATTGTGTTACCGGCTGCGCTGCCCCAGCAGACCGATTTCGAAGTGGAGATCTGGTACCAGGGCGCACCGGTGGGTGGCGTTGGATTCTTTACGGTGGGAATAC
>JAEYQO010000035.1 GCA_023409975.1 Bacteroidota bacterium
CAGTCACATCCTGATCACAGACCTGATGGGCAGGGAAGTCTACCAAGCAGCTCCCGGTTCCACCCAGACAACGATTGATCTGAGCAGCCAGGCCGCAGGAGCCTATTTCTATAAGATCAAAAACGGAGAACAGGAGCTAAGAGGAAAGCTGGTGGTGCGGTAGAGCTGAACAATTGCACCCTAAGACAGATCATATCTATTTCCTCCATTAAATTTATTTCCTATTCCAAATTTCCTTACCTTCACCCCCCGAAGATCTCCGCATCTTTCATATCACAAAGGGCTATAGCACTGGCAGTTCCATTGCACGCCCCGCCATTAACAATCACCACATTATCATAACAAGGACGCTCATCAAAGTACCGGTGAACAATGGACGTCTTAAATCTTATTTCTTTGACCGCACAAGTTCCAGGCAGCTTATGCCAAAGGTCTCACCCAAAACACCAGCCCTTACCGACCTCAGAAAGGTCTTTTCGCCCAAAAAAATAGCAAGGCTACAGAGGAGCTACAGAGGAGCTGCAGAGGAACTACAGAGGAGCTACAGAGGAATGACTCTTTGTTGACCCTTTGTTGACGCATTGGTAATACCTCCATGACTTGCTGGTGATACTGCGTCTCTCATCCTATTCCTGCCACCGGTGTTACCTCCGACCCCGGCTTACGCAACCCCTTCATCCGACTCCCTATTTCTCCCACTGCAGCCTTCAGGAATGGGCCTTTCGGCAGTGAATTGATAATGCGAAACTCCTCCGCCAGACTACTCCTGTTTTCAAGAAACCGCAATACAGAAACAGGATGGTTGTTCTTGAACAGTTCTGCAAATATCTCCGGGGCCTGTAGCTGGTTCCGCACCAGGACAGCCAGCATTACACTATCGTAGAAGGCAAACCTCGCAGGGGGCCTGAATGCACGGATGGGCTTCTGCTGCATCAGGCTCTTTACAAGCTGCTCCGTATATCGCTGAATAAACTGAAAGGTGTACCCCGTCGAAGGCTTCGTCCATCCTGCAGCAGTTCCTATGGGTATCACCCTTCGCTGCGAACGTGGATAACTATGGTTGGTCATCGGTATAACACCATACTCTTCTTCATGTATCACATAGGTATGACGGGCGTAGAATCTTGCGAGGTATTCCCGCAAATGGCGCGTATAAACATCCTCCGGCACAAGGTCTTTTGTGAAGAAGGTGCATTCCACCATCGCCTCCCGTTCATTAAAGGGTAGGAGGTAAATGAAGCAGGGACCATACTGCTGATCGGTACGAAAGTCCATCAAGGCTGCGGTACCGGCATCAAATGCAGGAGCAGCGGTTTCAATGCGCCATCCCTTGAAATGCTGAACGAGGTAGTGGCGACCTGGCTGCTGGGTCGCCGGTCCGGGAATGCTGTTGAAGACATAGCTAGCCTCATAAACCTCACCATTGACTTCAACCACTGCCTTGCTGCCTTCTTCTCTCACAGCCGTCGTCTCTCCATACATCCGCTCCACTCCAGGCTCACTGGCGATGATCCTGAAGCAGTGGTCATAGAAGTCTATACCTCTGATCATTTTATACTCATAGGGCGAAATATCCATGCTTACTGATACAGCCTCCGAATGAAACTGTAGCCTCGACCATTTCCTGAATACGATCTGGTCAAACAGTCCTGCTCCTTTCTCCCAGAAACACCAGGTGCGGTCATTACTCCTGCTAATTTCCTTATCGATCAAAAGGATCTTCTTATCACGAAAGGCTCCGGACACGATCATTCTGCAGAGCAGTGATAATCCAGCACAGCCCGCACCGGCTATGATATAGTCATATCGTTTCACCACTAGTTCTTTTCATCATTTTAGTTTCACCCGCCTCACGACGCTCACGTTGGGCATGTGCCTTATCTCTCCGGATCTTCTCCCAGTACTTCTTGTGTACCAGCAGCATTCCGAAGGACTCGCCCTCATGTCGGTCCAGATGTTTATGATGCATCTTGTGCGCCCAGCGAATCGCGCGGATATAGGTATTGTCGGAACGGGTAAACCACTTAAATCGTTGATGTATGATCACATCATGCACGAGGAAGTAAGCGAGTCCATAAAGAAAGATGCCGGCGCCTGCAGCAATCATCCAGTCCTGACCATCTCGTACGCCGAAGAACAACAAGACCATGCAGGGTAGGGCGAATATGAGAAAGAAAGCATCGTTCTTCTCAAAGAACCCATCCTCTTTCTGATGATGGTCTTTGTGGAGATACCAGAGCCAGCCGTGCATCACGTATTTATGGGTCAGCCAGGCCACGCCCTCCATCGTCAGAAAGGCAACCACCGTTACCATTATGTTCAAAAGTATTGTCATGGTGTTCTTTTTTGTAAAATTCGATCAGATCATTCTGAGCTGATTCTTTACGCCGGCTTTTGCGACTATCAGTAGTTTCTTCAGGTTTGGAATTCTTATTCTTTTCGCCAGCACGAGGGAAGGGGGCAGCCTGCAGATCTTACCAAAAAGGGATAAATAGTACCGGTAAGCCACATACACGCCGAAGCGGGCTTTAACGGGAAGCCGAAGGATTCCCTCATAGGCATTGTCAAAATCAGCAGCAATATCAGCCTCTATGGTCTTCTTTGCCTGCTCGTCAAAGCGTTCAAGGTCCAAACCCGGAAAGTACACACGCTGCAGTTGTCGGAAATCATCTCCAAGGTCGCGCAGGAAGTTCACTTTCTGAAAAGCCGCTCCCAGCGCCCGGGCCGGTTCTTTCAATGCTTCGTATTGCTTTCGATCGCCCTCACAAAAGATGTACAGACACATGAGCCCTACCACCTCGGCCGAACCATAGATATAGGTTTCCAGTTCCTGTCGCGCCTGATACTGCTTCTTCGAAAGGTCCATCTCCATACTCTGAAAGAACGCCTCTATCAGTTCTCTGTCAATGCGGAAACGGTGGACGGTTTCCTGAAAGGCATGCAGTACGGGGTTCAGACTGATCTTTTCTTCTAACGCAACCCAGGTATCCTCCCTGAAGCGACGGAGCAAGCTTTCCTGATCATGCTCAAGAAAGGTATCAACAATCTCGTCTGCGAACCGTACAAATCCATAGATCGCACAGATTGGCGCCTGCAGGTCCTTATGAAGCAGTCGTATCGCAGAGGCAAAGGAAGTGCTGTAGCGACCAGTCACATGACTGCTGCATTGCTGACAAACACTGAGGTAAAGCGAATTAGTATTCATAGACTGATTTAGCTTTCGATTTTTCTTTTTGCAGATAGGAAATGGCCGCCGCCGCAGCAAGCTGCCCGGATATGATAGAAGGTGGCATGCCCGGTCCGGGAACGGTAAGCTGACCGGTATAGAAAAGGTTCGGTAGCTTCTTATTGTGCATCGACGGCTTCAATATCGCCGTTTGCCTCAGGGTATTGGCCAGCCCGTAAGCGTTTCCCTTAAATGCGTTATAGTCCGTGATGAAATCACTGCAGGCGTAAGATTCTTTTACAATGATATGTTGTTTGATAGGGGTTCCCAGTCGCTGCTCCATTCTGTTGATCACGATATCCAGGTAACGCTCTCTTAAGCCTGAGTTGTCTTCAAGTCCTGCCGCCACAGGTATCAGGACGAACAGGTTCTCACAACCCTCCGGCGCCACAGTACGATCTGTCCTGGAAGGACAACACACATAGAACATCGGGTTCGCAGGCCATTCTTTGGTCGTATAGATCGCCCTTGCATGTTCGTCAAAATCGGTATCAAACCAGAGGTTGTGATGTTGCAACCCGGGTATTTTTTTACTCACCCCGAGGTAGTAGATCAAACAGGATGGCGCCATGGTTCTGCTCTCCCAATAGTCAGCAGAGTAATTCCGGTGCGTTACCGGAAGCAGCTCCTGCTCCACAAAACGATAGTCTGCGCTGGCCACCACGGCGTCTGTTTCATAAACGGACTGGTTGGTATATACTTCCCGCAGCTTATTTCCGTTCACAACCAAACGTTCTACTTCATTGCCAAAGGCAAACTGCACGCCCAGCGATACCGCCAGCTCATGCATGGCCTCCACAACCTTATACATTCCACCAACAGGATACCAGGTACCAAGCCGGATGTCCGCATAGTTCATCAGGCTGTATAGGGCCGGTGTGTTTTCTGGTAACGCACCCAGAAACAGCAAAGGAAAACTGAGCATCTGCCTCAGACGCTCATCCTTGAAATATCGTTCGATATGCCGTTTGGCCGGACTGAATACCTGAAGTTTCAGAAGCCCTTTGATGATAGAGAGATCAGCAAACTCTGTCAGCGACCGACCCGGTTTATACACGAGGTTGTTCATGCCGGCCTCATACTTATACCGGGCACCCTCAAGGTAACGGTCCAGCTGTTTTGCGCTGCCAGCCTCTATTTGTTCAAACACCTGTCGCAGCGCCTCGTAGCTTGCAGGAAAGTCGATGCTCTCGCCGATATAATTGATCCTGTAGGAGGGATCGAGCCGAACCAGTCGATAATACTCCGAAACCTGTTTCCCGAAGGAAGCAAAGAAGGTCTCAAATACGTTCGGCATCCAATACCACGAAGGACCCATATCAAAACGGAATCCCTCTTTCTCCAGCATCCTGGCCCTACCTCCGGGACCGGAATGCTTTTCCACCACAGTCACCTCCGCTCCTGAACGAGCCAGAAAGCAAGCCGCTGAAAGCCCGGAAAAACCGGCACCGATCACTACAATTTTTCTTCTGCCTGACATACTTCGATGGAGCTCCTTGTTTCGTTTTTTCTATTTAACTGTATCATTAACTGTATCAGCCTGTCGAGGATCTCAGGCATGGTATATTTTAGTTCCCGCTGCTCTTCCTGCAGGCATTGTTGTAATTGAACAAGCGCCTCCGGCCGCCCCTTCTCCAGCCAGCACCGGATACGCTCGTACCAGGTTCCGGCATCTGCCCGTCCTCTCATCCATTCTCCTGCACGAGCTCTTTCCACTTCGCCGGCATTCCATTCCTGCTCAAAATGGGCTGGTTTTAGCAACATGGGAACACCGTAATAGATAGCCTGATAGATCGTTCCATTACCACCATGGCAAATCATCAGATCGGCCTCCGGCATAATGGTCGCCGCGGGAAGAAAATCGAAGGATTGGATATGAGGCGCGTGTAAGACGCTGTCCCGGTCGCCTGCCGTGATTATCTGCCATTCTGCAAAACGGGTTTCGTTCAGAAAACTCAGCGAGGTCCAGTCGCCGGTACTACCCATGCTCACAAAAATGGTTTTCCTGCCGGGGTTCAGTTTCAGTGGTGATCCCTGGTCATCATAGATCAGCGGTGGCAGGCTGAGGGTGTCTGATAGAGACGGTCGAATGGGAAAGAGCTGCTGCATATCAGTGATGAGTGTCAGATCACCCTGCCACTCTTCCAGATACGTTTTCGTCGCAGCCAGCCGATACCGTTTCCGGAGTTTTTTATAAATCCTGTGGATCTTCCGGAATGCTGCGGCCTCGCCCTGGACCGTCAGAAAATGCTGTAGTGCGGCAGGTAGTTTTCGCAGATAAGGCCAGACAGGATGTGTCCGTGAAAGCGGACGCAGGCGTGCGTAATGCGGACTCATATACGCATTGACCAGGCTCACGAACGGAATGCCGGCTTTTGCTGCAGCCATTTTCAGCACTGGCATAGCATCACCCAACACAGCAAAGGGTTTTTTGGCATCAATGGTAGCGAGCTGGGCCTGGTAAAGCGCATTGAGATCCCGTTCATTCAGCCAGGAGAAATCGAATGATTTCAGTTTCTCCAGGATGGAGGCCGCATCAGGCGCAGCACAATCAAAGGTTTGAAATCCCTCCTTTGAAACGATGGGTGCAAATTGCTCATTCTGTAAAAACAGCACCTCAAACCGTTCCCTCAGATACCTGGCAAGCACGAGGCACCTCAGGTAATGCGAGAGATACCCGAATGGGAAAATGAGCAATAAAGGCTTCTTATTCACAGGCATAGAGAGAATGCAGTCCGCATAACTATCTATATAAAAAACCTGCCAGCCCGAACGCTATCAATCTATAGGTCTATAGGTGCACGATTTCTGGTTGCCCAAAGCCATAAAAAAACGACCGCACCGGGTCGTTTTTCAATAACATTAAATATAAGATGAGGTGATTACTCCGACTCCCTTATAATGGCACCGTCTTTCAAATTCACCCGGTCGTTCTCCTTCAGTTGCTCCAGCGAGCCATCCGGATGAATATACCCGGCTTTCGGGGTAATGATGATCCCGACGTCCTTCAGGGTAATATTTCCATCTATTTCGGATGTTGAAAAGGTGGAATTCCCAACAGTACCTTTCAACACGGGCTTGCCATTCTGAATAATAATATATTGTTCCTGTTGACTGGTTTGCTCGATGGATTTCGAAGATTCCTGTGCCCAGACCATCGCCGGACCGAGCAAAAGGAATAAGAATGTCAGAAGTAGGTTTTTCATTGTGCTTTTTTAAAATGATTATCTTATTAAGGTGACATTACCGGTATACTGTTCGCGAACGCCATTTTTGAAGGCAGCCTCGATCTGGTAAACATATACGCCTGTCGGCTGTGCCTCTCCGTTAAACTTACCGTCCCAGCCTCTTCCGTCGATGCTCTGGGTCTCAAATATTACCTGGCCCCAGCGATTGAAGATGACCATCTTAAACTCTGTAAGCCCCCTGGAAAGATGCTGCCGTGGGAGGAAATAGTCATTAACACCATCACCATTCGGTGTAAAGGAATTGGGTATATCCAGATAACAGTCTTTCGAGACCTCCACGCTGTCATCGGTAGAGCAACCGTTCCGGCTCACTTTTGCCGAATAGATACCCGGATGTCGGACGACAATAAATGCCGTTGTATCACCGGTATTCCAGTTCCAGTTGGCGCTGGTAAACTGGTTTGTCCTATCGCCGATCAACAGGCCTTCACCATTGGGGCACAGCGTGGTATCCGGACCCAGATTCAGGGTGGGGAAAGGATAGATCATCACATCCCTGGTGACAACCTGCTGAGGACAGATCCGGTAATTGGTTGTCAGTGTGATGGTGAATACACCAGAAGTGTCATATCCATGGGCAACAACATCACCGCCACTTAAAGTTTTGCCATCGCCGAAGTCCCAGGCAAGATCAACAAATCCGGTATCGGTATAATGTGCGGTAAATTCAATGAACTGCCCTTCACACAGTACGCTATCACTGGTTGTAAAATCAACCACTGGATAAGGATCGATTACGATGGTGTGATAGGAGGTGTCCGAGCAGGGTACAAAATCAGTAACCACCATCATCACTTCATATTCACCAGGAGCCGTGTAGACATGTGTTGTATTCTCAAGGGTGTCAGTCGTACCGTCACCAAAGTCCCAGAAGAAAGAAGCAGGTCCTTCGATCGTAGTATAGGTAGAGGTGTTAGTGAAGCTGATCATGGCACCTTCACAAACGCTATCCATATCGGGAGAAAAGGAGGCTGCAAGCGGGTGCTGGGTATCTACCACCTTTGTTACGCTATCAATGCAGGTTTCATTCTCTACGACAAGCTTTACGTTGTACGCGTTCTGATTAGGATAGATCTTCAATGGGTTCATAGCGGTATCGCCGGTTCCATCTGAAAAATCCCACCTGTAGAAAGTACCTAAAGTTGAAAGATTGTTGAATTGAACGGTGTCTTCGTTACAGCCGTAGTTGATATCAAAATCGAAATCCGGAGTGACTGATCTGTCCACGGTTACTACTTCAACGGTATCCGTCCAGACGCATCCACCTTCATTGGGGTCTGTAGAAACCGTGAGAATGAAAGGCATATTTCCCGTAGGCGTAATTACGGGTTGAAGGGTATTTCCACCAGTGGCAATTGCTCCAGCGGGCGCCCAAGTATAGTTATAGGTGAGCCCAGGGGTAGTATTGAATACGGAAGCATTTAATGCTTTGGTATAAACTCCGCAGCCCCGAATGGAGTCAGGAGAAGTACCTGCGTCTACAATTGCAGTGGGAACGCGGATGTAGAAGGTGTCTGTCACATTTCCTGAGGGACCACCACAGGCTGCTGAAGCATCAGAAGTTACGGTTATTAGTGTAGTAGTGCTGGCGGTGACGTCAACTGTCTGGCCATTGCCACTAAACGTAGCGGAGCCGCTTTGGATGGTCCAGTTGTAAGGAGCTCCGCCTGTGGCAGAAAGCTGAATAGGAAGTCCACCTACACAATGAAAGAAGGTGTCGTTGGCACCAACAGCCTGTAGTCCTCCTATAGGACAGGACGCGAAATCACTTGCTGAAGTGGGAAAAGTGGAAAAAGGAGCGAAGGTTACATTGTTTCCGGTGATCGTTCCAATACCAAATCCGTTCGTATTGTGTACGAATACAGTATTGCCGATGACACCGAATCCTCCACCCGCACTAGCTGAAGATGGAGAGGTTACGGTATAGGTATTAAGAAGGGTTCCAGTAGGACTGTAAACCTTCATGGAAGCAGGAGAGGTCAGTTGAAGGATGTAAAAGTTACCATTGCAATCTACCTGAAGATCGTATGGTCCACCCCCATTAAATCCAGTAACTGTCGTGAGGAAGGTGCCAGTACCAGTTCCGTCATAGATATATACATCTCCGGAAGCTCCGACCAGGTTATAGATATATCCACCGCCACCGCCTGGGTTCACCGCCGCACCATTACCGGTACCATGACCTGTATTAACCCAGGTTGTACCATCGTAATAATAATAGTTACCCCCGACAGTTGTATAGAACGTCGGATTGGGCGTCGCAGCATTCAGGTTCTCACTTACAGCCAGACCTCCGGCCCCGGAAGGCATAGTGATCGTATTTAATGAAGGATTTGTACCAGAAATAGGTAATGCTGGGTCATAGTTGTAAATGTTGTTCCCATTGTGAATGTAAATAAAGCCCCCAGCGCCAATACAAGTAGGTAACTGTGCATTAATAGGACTTGAAGCAGCAGTTAAACAACTGATGATGCCAAAAACACCCTTCAAAACTGAAGATATCTTAGCTCTAAACATGAGATTCGTTTGTATTTAAGATGGTTAAAATAGTAAAAACTGACGAGGTTTTGGAATAACAACCATAGTTTTTCTCAAGATAGACCTCCTATTTGAAAGGCTGGTTGGTTTCACTAATTGAAAATCAACGGTATACTCTGGCATAGTTTTTACCTCCGTTATCGAAAAGAAACCAGAAACTATGAAAACGAGATTAGAACAATTGATGTACAGGGTAGTATTCCTCTTTCTGGCCATTTTTACTGGCGGCATTGCCTTTGCTCAGGATGGCGGCGGAAGTGAGGGTTTGACAGAAGGTGGTTCCGTTAGCGTGAGCAGCAGCACCACTACTACTTCAACAACGATGTCGGAAAACTGGTACACCGAACCCTGGGTCTGGATTGTCGGCGCTGCCGTTTTTATCCTGCTCCTCGTAGCTTTGACCCGCGGCGGTAGTGTGAATCGCGATGTTCGCAGAACAACGATCAAACGCGACGTCAGAACGGAGTAAATTGTTTAAAACGCAAAGTAAAAAGAAACAGGTGCCGTTGAAAGCACCTGTTTCTTTTTTTTATCACAAATGATGTTACTTTTTGTCTTTCGCCAGTCCCTCCATCAAGCCTACTAGCAGGGTAATGATCAGACTGAAAAGCAAGGCGTAAAGAAATCCGTCAACCTCAAACCCATCTATCAGACTGTCAGTGATCAAAACCAGCAATGCATTGATCACAAGCAGGAACAGGCCCAGCGTCAGAAGGGTAATCGGTATTGTAAGTAACACAAGTACAGGTTTCAGCAGGATATTCAGCAGTCCCAATACCAGGGCCACCAGTATGGCCGTAGTGAAATTCTCTACATGAACACCCGGCAGCAAATACGAAGCAGCGAACACCGCCAGAGTGTTCACCATCAGTTTTAACAGAAGACCCATATCAGCAAGTTAGGAATTATTCCTTGTCATCAGCCACGTGATCAGGGTCAGAGTTCAACTTCACCATCTTCTGGCGCTTACGCAGTCTGATATTCAAACCCTCCACACAAAGGGAGAAAGCCAGACAGGAGTAAATAATACCCTTGCTGATCTCCTGGTGAATGCCTTCCGCAACGAGGACCACCCCGATAACCACAAGGAACGACAGAGCCAGCATCTGCAAAGTAGGCTGGGCATTAATGATCCTGGTAACAGGCCCTGCGAAAGTCATCATGATAATTATAGAGATCACTACAGCAATGATCATTATGGCTACATCTTCCACAAGACCGACTGCAGTCAGGATGGAATCAAAAGAAAATACGGCATCCACCAGTACGATCTGAAAAATGACAGCACCAAATGATGCGGTCGCCTTTGAAATTGTACCACTGCTATCATCTTCTTTCTGCAATTTGTGATGGATTTCAAGAGTGCTCTTCACGATCAGGAACAATCCTCCCGCCAAAAGGATGATATCTTTCCAGCTTAGTGCCAGATTAGATTCCTCGTCTCCCAGGCTGAATGGAAATTCCACCACCGGTTCTTTCAATCCGATGATCCAGTTGATGGCCAGTAACAGGGCCACCCGGAAAGCCATGGCCATCAGCAGACCAAGATTACGGGCCCTCCGCTGAGAGGCTTTAGGAAGTTTGCTGGATACAATGGAGATAAAGATGATATTATCTACCCCCAGTACGATTTCGAGAAAGGTCAGGGTAAGCAAGCTGATCCAGATGCCCGGATCGCTGAAATCCGGCATGGCAATAAGCAGGTTAGTAAGTTCCATGGAACAAGGAAATGCTTTTGTCAGGCATCAGCAAAAATATGCCAATGATATATCCGTTGCGCAACCCTAAAAAGTTAGTTTCATGGTCACAGGTTCCCCGTTACGCAAGACAGTGACATCCACTGTTTCACCGGACTTGGACTTGCTGAGCGCTTCCATATAGGTCTGCATTCCGGTGATCTTGTGTTCACCAAGCTGGATGATAATATCACCCGGCTGAATCCCTGCCTTCTGTGCCGGTCTGTCTTCCGTGACACCATCCACCTTCACACCACCTTCGTGGAAGGAATAATCTGCCATGATGCCGAGGGTTACCTTGAACCGCACCTTCGACACCTGCGATTGCTTAGTCGGTGTGAACACCGGTTTAGGTTCCTTGTCCATTTTCCTGATCAGATCAAGGATGTAATTCATCACCTTCACCTGTCCGTAGTAATTCACTTTTTCTGCATCGTCGGAGGGTTTATGATAGTCGCTGTGTAAACCGGTAAAGAAGAACAACACGGGAATTCCCTGGTGGTAAAAGGATGTATGGTCAGAAGGTCCCACACCGGAACTGTCGATATTCAGCCGGAAGTCGCGGTGCCTCGCTGCAATATGTTTTCCCCAGAGCGGAGAAGTTCCTACGCCGCCCACTGTCAGCGCTTTGGTGCTGTCGTTCAGTCTGCCGATCATATCCATATTGATCATGTAGGACATCTTTCCGCTATCCAGCCCCATCGCCTTGACAAAAGCCTTCGAGCCTAACAGTCCCAGTTCCTCTCCTGAAAAATGCAGGAAAAGGTAGTTGTAGTTACGGAGCTTCTTCTCTTTGATCTCATTTGCAAGATACAGAAGTGCTGCAGTGCCAGAGGCATTGTCGTCGGCTCCGTTGTGGATCTGGCGTTCCTTGCCTGCATGCAGGCTGCTGCCATCTTCTCCCCAGCCGAGGTGATCGTAATGTGCGCCGAGAACAACCGTATAAGGCGCACCGTTATCGATATATGCGGCCACATTCGTACCAGTAAATTCCCGTTTATTTAGCTCTGTAGTCAGCTCCAGCCTGGCGCCCTCCGGCTGATCCAGCAGGTATTGCTTATAGGCCTGGTGTCCCAGGAAAATAACCGGGATCTCAAGCGATTCGAAATCGCTTCTGGATTGAAAGGTCGGGGAAAACCGGGCACCATGACCGTCATAGAACACCACAGCGGTGGCTCCCTGCTTGCTGGCTTCCCTGGCGCGTTCGAACATCTGTTTCTCCCAGTCGAAATGGGCATCCCTGGCTTCTTCCTCATCTTTAAAGAGGGATATCAGCCAGATGCTTCCCTGCTCAAACACCTCGGGTAGCACGTCGGCACTAAGCGAAGAAGCAGCGTTGCCACTGAATGGAAGCGGAAATGCATCTTCTGGTATTTTCAGCCTGTGTCCGTTCAAAATGATGGAATTATCTGGCCCCATTTCCTTACCATAAACAAACTCGAAGCTGTGCCGGTAATCTTCTCCGAAAGGCTTGATCCCCAGAGATTGGTATCGTTTAATCAGAAAATCGGCGGCTTTGCGCTCACCCTCAGTACCGGTGCGGCGACCTTCCAGCTCGTCAGAAGCCAGATAGCCGATGTCCTGCTTTAATTGCTGGATCAGCTTCTTTTCTGCACGATTCTGAGCGGAAACGAAGAATGGTATACTAACTAAAAAACAAAGTAAAATGCGAAACATGGCGCAAAATTAGGGGTAAGTTTGTTATGACAGTCATTAGGGGTGAGTCGTTAGTCGCTAGTTCTCAGCTAGAAACAAGTATTTAATAGCTTTGCTTCGCTTCGCAATGACCAGCAGTCAGTGAGCATGGTCTGTGCGGTCTGTAAATAAACGGGCTTAATCACATTGAGGGCAATTCGCTGGCCAATCCAGGGTCCTGGCTCAGCTAGTATAGAGTTATGTCTACTTTATACCATCGTTACTACCCGACCGTGTCTTCTCCGCCGCTCCACCGCGTGTTGACCGTTCACACGGATTTTTTTATGATCTGTTTGAGGCTTCTGCAGTCCCTGGTATTGAGTCCTTTTCGCGGGTTTAGTCTGCCAGGCCATGAGCATACTCTAACTACTAAGCACTAAACCAACCCCCAACTCACAACCCTCAACTAACGACTAATTACTAAAACAGCTTCCTTTCCTACCCGGTTATAAGCCACTAGTCTGTATACGGTCTTGCCATCGCGGAGCAGGATGTCGGCCGTATTGGGCGGCTCGCTGCCTTCATGACCCGCGCGGATGCTGAGGGTGTTTTCGCCTTTTCGAAGTGGCAACCGTAGCAGGCGTCTGTTGGCCGTAAGCTGATAATCACTTAGAACTGCACGTTCATTCAGAAAAACCGTAACCACATCGCCGTCGATCCTGCTTCCATCCCAGATCTCCAGCTCGAGGGTGTCGGATGCCCACTGGTACCGTTTCCCCTTTCCCTCCGTAATTTTTTCTACAGTATCTTTTTGCGCGACCACGCTCATCCGTGTTGAACGCCTTGCAGTATCATAGACCACCCGGACCGGTTTTTTGGGTTTTTGCGGAGTTGCGGTGGTTTCAGGAGTCGCTACGATGTTGGGAACAGCGCTAAAGAGCTGACGGAGGACTTCCGAATCCATAAACGTGATCGTACCCTTCCCGCAGGAAACATTCGTTATATCGCTGGAAGTGATGGGTCCCCGAAACACCCTTCCCTGGTCTGTTGCCTCGAAACGCAGGGTGGCATTGATCAGGCAGATCGTGACATTGCTTTTGAAACCCTTATTATGGATGATACTCGTTTCCCGGAAATTAAGGGTCTGACGCTGACGATCTATAGTGCCTGTGATCGCCGTTTTCACCTCGCTGTTCTCATAAAGCCAGGTATAGGAATGACCACTGATGGTACCGGCAGAGTCCACAAACTCCAGTTGAAATTTAAAGGATTCACCACCCTCTACACCAAGATAACCCTGCAGCGTTGTTATCTGCTGTGCAGTCCCCATCATCGGGAACAAGAGAAATAGTATGAGGAGTTGACGGTTGATGGTTGATAATTTATGGTTGGCTTCGCCATGACCCGTGACCAGTAGTCAGCGATCAGTGCGGACTGTAAACCATTAGATTCAATCATATTTCGGTTGCCCGGATAATAATTACTACGGGTCACTAACCTCTATCGACTAGCCACTAACGCCTAATAATTCTACGTCAAAGATCAGTGCCGCATGAGGAGGTATGCTTCCAGCACCTCTGGCGCCATAACCCAGTTCGGAAGGAATATAGAACCTGTACTTCGATCCCTGGGGCATGAGCTGTACACCTTCGGTCCAGCCACTGATGACCTGATTCAGACCGAAAGTGGCAGGCTGATTGCGTTTGTAGGAGCTGTCAAATACTTTCCCATCGATCAGCTTGCCTTCGTAATGAACTGTCACCCGGGTCTGCGGTCCGGAAGGTCGTGGTCCCTCACCCTCTTTCAATACCTCATATTGCAGACCCGAAGCAGTCGTCTTTACCTCTGGCCGCTTTCCGTTCTCTTCAAGAAACTGCCTGGAAGCTTCCATCTGACCCTCGGATTTACGGTTCATAAAATCCCGCAGCTTATCCTGTAATCCCATAGACATCGATTGAACCGGGCAAATTACAGCATTTTCTTTAGGCCTGTTCCGTTAATTTGCACTGTGATGGGGCATCTTGCGGCGCTGAATAAGTATCTTTTAAAATATAAATGGCGACTCCTGCTCGGACTGCTGTTTGTGACCATAAGCAACCTGTTTGCTGTCATTCCTCCCGTGGTGGTTCGCCAGGTTCTGGACGATGTGACGAGGAATATCGACCTCTATCATATGATGGGAAGCGGCACTGCAGCGACTGGTTTCAGGGAGTTCCTCCTCCGGTCCGTGTTCTGGAGCGGAATCCTCCTGCTGGTGCTGGCCCTGCTGCGGGGTATCTTCATGTTCCTCATGCGCCAGACGATCATCGTCATGAGCCGGCTAATCGAGTACGATCAGAAGAATGAGATTTACAACCATTACCAGGAGCTACACACTCATTTCTTCAAATCGCATTTTACGGGCGATATGATGAACCGGGTCAGCGAGGATGTCAGCCGGGTCAGGATGTATACCGGACCTTCCATCATGTACGCTACCAACCTCACGGTGCTGACGATCATGTGCGTCTGGGGCATGGTTCGCGTAGATCCTCAGCTCACACTGTTTGTTGTAGCGCCACTTCCCCTGCTCGCGTTTTCGATCTATTTCGTCAATAAGCTGATCTACAAGAAAAGCGAGCATATCCAAAGCCAGCTATCCACGCTAACCAGCACCGCCCAGGAATCCTATTCTGGCATCCGCGTCATCAAGTCGTTCGTAGAAGAACGGAATATGATGGGTTTCTTCGGCAAGAGCTCGGATGACTACCGGAAAAGTGCCATTAATCTTTCGCTGACTGAAGCGATCTATTTCCCTTCGATGAACCTATTTATCGGCCTGAGTATGCTGGCGACGGTGCTGGTGGGTGGTATTATGGCCATCAGGGGAAATGTTTCTGCTGGTAATATCGCGGAGTTTGTCATTTATATCAACCTGCTCATGTTCCCGATCTCCAGTGTGGGCTGGGTGGCCAGCATGGTACAGCGAGCCAGCGCTTCACAGAAAAGGATCAATGAGTTTCTGAACACGAAGCCCGAGATTACCAGTCCGCCTGCGGAGCAGGCGACCGTAAGGCCATTAGAAGGAAGCATCACCTTCGATCATCTGAGTTTCACCTATCCTCATACAGGCATCACAGCGCTAAAAGACTTCCATCTGGAGATCAGACCGGGAGAGAAGCTTGCCGTTATTGGAAAGACAGGTTCCGGTAAATCAACCCTTGCACACCTGCTATTGCGCATGTATGATCCTACGACGGGACGATTGTTATTGGACGGTGTGGAGGCTGCCGCGTTTAACCTGCAACATCTTCGCAGGGAGGTTGCCTATGCACCACAGGATACCTACCTGTTTTCGGATACGGTTTTGAACAACATCCGGTTCGGGCGGGAAGAGGCAACAGACGAGGAAGTAAAAGAAGCGGCACGATTAGCCGACCTGGAAAAAGATATCGTTCACCTGCGGAATGGCTATGATACCGTTGTAGGAGAACGCGGAGTGATGCTGAGTGGCGGACAGAAACAAAGGATCGTACTGGCCCGCGCCTTGTTGAAGACTAAAAAGCTGTTGATTCTGGACGAGTGCCTGAGTGCCGTTGATACCCAGACGGAGCAGCGGATACTTGCCAATCTGAAAGAGCGCCTGAAGGATACGACCACCATCGTCATCACACACCGGCTGTTCACCAGTTGGCAGTTCGACAAGATCCTCGTCCTCGACGATGGCCGCATCGCTGAACAGGGCAATCATGAGACGTTAATGGCCCTCAACGGTCGCTACGCGAAGCTGTACAAGCACCAGACAAGACAGTAGTCAGTAGTCAGTAGTCAGTAGTCAGTGTATTTACCGACAGTCCCGCGGTTCGTAAACAAACCCATGGCAAAGGCCTTCGCTAAACCCGCCATAGGCTAACGGCCAATCAGATGTCAGATGTCAGATGTGGGTTGTGAGTTGGGGGTTGTGGGTTGCTTTGGCTTCGCAGGTTGGTGGTCGCCGTCAGGATATGTGCGTTGCGACCTGGGAAGAGCTAACATACGACCCTCTAGTAACTATACTGAGGAAGTACAGTTCCTGTGATAGTAGAATGTTAGTTTGGTTGAACCTGGACTCAACTGAATACCAGGTTTTCCCCTTAGGTGCCATAAGGGTGCCATAAGGGTGCCATAAAGGAACCATAAAGGGACCATAAAGGAGACAGGGAGTATACAGGGAGTATATAGGGGGGTTATAGGGAGTATATAGGGAGTACCAAAGGAAAGCATTTGGCCTGGACATTGGCCATTGGCTGGATTAATGCGAGGGCCAAAGCGAAGGCTGTCCCACAACTCGCACCCGCCTTTCCTAACGACTAGCGACTAGCAACTAACGATAAAAAACAATTCTCCGAAAATAGCTATTTTTACCCCCAAATCATCAATAATGAATTTTCCAGGTAATCTCAGGTACACAAAAGATCATGAGTGGGTTCTGTTGGAAGGCAACACCGCTACTATCGGCATCACTGATTTCGCACAGCGGGAGCTGGGTGATATCGTATTTGTTGACGTCAACACAGCAGGTCAGTCGCTGCAGGCGAACGAAATCTTCGGTACCGTGGAAGCTGTGAAAACCGTATCTGATCTTTACCTGCCGGTTGCTGGTACGATCAACGAGGTGAACGCTGACCTGGAAGGGGCACCAGAGTCCGTAAACCAGGATCCTTATGGCGCGGGCTGGATGATCAAAATGACCGTTGACAATCCCGCCGATGTAGATCAGCTCATGGATGCTGATGCATACAAGCAAATGGTAGGCGAATAGGATGGGTCTGGTTTCTTCCGAAACAACGAAACTTCGAATATGGGCAAGGTGGGGAGCAATACTCTGGACCTTGCTCATTTTCATTTTATGCCTCTGGCCCGGTGAGGAGCTTCCCAGGGTTCAGGTGCCGCTTGCCGACAAATGGGCACATTTCATAGTATTCGGTGTGTTCGCCCTGCTTTGGCTGGGATCCTTTCATCCTCCAAAGCGAAAACACTATTTTTCCATCATTCTGATTGCCGCCTTTGCGGGCTGGCTGATCGAATGGCTACAGGGGGCCTTCCCGACCCTCAACCGCAGTGAAGATCAGCTCGATACACTCGCAGACGCCATCGGTGGCATCCTCGGTGCCCTCATCTATTGGTTGGTATCTCTCATGAAACGCGGGTAGTTGGGGATTCACGCAGGCCGACTCGTGCGCCGAACCGAGACCGGCCAATCACTACGTCCTTCCAGAGCTATCGAGTGGTAACTGCCCCGGCTAATGACAGAATTCGTGTTCCGCCCAGGTCGTTTTTAGCCATACCGTACTATCGACTAACTAACGACTCGCCACAAATGACTAACTACTGAATCCACCAACCTTCCCACATTTTTTACTGTCATATAGAATTTATACTTTAGTCCTCTTATTAAAATATGCACCCATTTATGAACAAGAATGCTACTTTGTTCATCGGAAAACCCAGCATAAAAAGTTTCTTCCGAAAACTTGCCCTTTCAGTCGTTCTCCTAACCGGAGCAGGAGGTACTGTCGAAGCACAGTACTGTATTCCAAGCTGGTTTACAGGGTGTTCTTCCAATGACGATCTGAACAGCTTTTCGCTGACGGGTCAGGGGGCCTCTACCATCAGCGATCTGAACACCGGGTGTGGTCCGCTCAACGGCTATGAAGATAAAACCACCACCATTCCACCAGTGGATCTGATGCAGGGTGGAACTTATACCGGGACAGCTACGACCAATTTCGGTTCTGATGAGTATCTGCAGATCTGGATCGATCTGGACAGTAACATGGTTTTCGATCCATCTGAGGCAGTGATGCCGGTTTATGGCCCATTCGGATTGTCCAACCCGGCTAATTTCAGTATTTCCCTTCCGATCACAGCTCCTGTAGGATTGAGGCGGATGCGTGCTATGGTGGTTTACAACCAGTGGATGAGTATAGACCCCTGTGGCGGTTACAGCTTCGGCGAGGTGCATGACTACATGGTGAACATCCTGCCGGCACCCCCCTGTTCGGGCACACCGGCCATCACAGCTATCAGCCCTGCTGGTCCGGTGGTCTCCTGTGCAGGTGCCACACAGACGATCTCCATCACAGTTCCTATCGCCAGCGGTTATTCCTTCCAGTGGCAGCAATCTGTAAATGGCGGTGTGACCTGGACCAACGTAGGCACCAACAGCACATCTTATACATTTTCCGTTACGGGCAACGCGGATTACAGGGTTTACGTAACCTGCAATGCCAGTAACCTGAGCGATACCAGCGCGGTCGTGACGGTTACTGCTACGCCGCCGACCTATGCGGCTCTTCCCTATTTCCAGGATTTTGAAAGCTGGACCAACTATTGCTCAACCTCTGATATTCCGGATGGTGCAGGCACTAACTGGACGAACAGCCCTTCAACCGGGGATAGTTCCTGGCGTCGTGATGACCAGGGTGCTACGGCCAACTGGTCTGCAACCTGGGGTACCTACTTTCCTTCTTCCATCTCAGGCATTCATAGTGCACGTTTCCCTTCAGTGACTCAGCCTTCATCCCGGGGTAATCTCGATTTGTATCTCGATGCCAGTCAGCAAACCGGAAACAAAGCCTTATACTTCTATTTTATTAATGACAATACCTTCGGAGGAGGCGATAGCCTCACCATCTGGCTGTCCGATAACGGAGGCTCCAGCTTCTCTCAGATCGGCAGCTTCGATTCTGCATTCGCCTGGAAAAAACGGTATGTAGACGTACCCTCGAACTCAGCACAAACCATTATCAGGTTCCAGGGGAAAGTGATCAACTGGGACGGAAGCGATATCGGTCTGGACAGCGTTTATGTGGCACAGCCTTGTACAGGTACTCCGTTAGCGGGCACCCTGAACCCTGCCGGTCCTGTCAGCGGTTGTCCGGGTAATTCCTATACGCTGGAGTCCATCGGCGGCAGCATGGCGGGTAATCTTGGTTACCAATGGCAGCAGAGCATCGATAATGGAAGTTCCTGGACCAATGTTCCGGGAGGTGATTTCCTGTACACTACGCCGGCGCTGTATGACACAACGTTATTCCGCCTGATCGTTACCTGTAATGGCTCCGGCCTGGCAGACACCACCGACCCTGTAGTATTCAATATTTCCTCACCGCTCTATGCCTCGCTTCCCTATATCCAGGATTTTGAAGGCTGGCAGAGCTTCTGCGACGTTTCGGACGTTCCTTCCCTGAACTGGTTGAATAAACCAGAAACAGGAGATCTTTCCTGGAGAAGGGATGACGAGGGCGCCACCGCCAACTGGATCAATCCGGCTGGTGGTATGTACAGTACGCCTTCTTTCACCGGAAATCACTCCGCGCGCTTCCATACCTGGTTCGCCAACTGGAGTAGCTGGGGCGACCTGGATCTGTTTATCGACTGTAGCATACCTGGCACCAAAGAACTTCAGTTTCACCATATCAACGAATCGGGTTCTGACGAGATACAGATCTGGTTATCTACAGACGGGGGTGCCACATTCAGTCAGCTCCAATCCTGGACCACGGCGGTTACCTGGACCCTGCGCTCTCTGCCGATCGTTTCTAACTCAGCACAAACAGTCATCCGCTTCAGAGCGGTATCTGATTTCTCTGATGATATTGGAATAGACAATGTAAAAGTCCTCATGCCCTGTGCGGGCACACCCGATGCCGGCAGCATTGACTCCCTCGTAGCCTGTTCCGGTCAGGACTTTAATCTGACCACCACGGGAACCACCCTTGCAGGAGGTATTACCTATCAATGGCAGGAATCACCCAATGGTGCAACCTTCACGGATATTCCCGGGGCCAACCAGAGTTCCTATGTGGGAAATATTACAAGTCCCACCTGGTATCGCCTGATCGTTAACTGTACCAACTCCGGCGTGGCCGATACCACAAATGCTTTGCTGGTACAACTGGGCGATTTCTACTTCTGCTATTGTCATTCTGCAGCTCAGGGCACAGCGGGGTCTGACATCGGTAATGTACTGATCAGGCGCCAGCCGAGCAATACTATTGTTCTGAACAATGGGGTTGCCACACCGCTGACCAACAACCCTGCTGCTGATAAGGCAAGCACCAACTTTACCCTGTTGCCTCCTACGGATCTGTATCTCGATTCTGTTTACAGATTTACCGTCACGCAGATCACTTCCGGGCCGTATGAGCCTGCAGTGGTAGCGATTTACATGGATCTGGACACTAACGGAGTGTTCCATCCAACCAATGAGAAGATCATGCAACGCAGCACAAGCTTAAATACACAGACGGCGACTGATACCTTCAGGATTCCGGCCAATGCACCGATCGGGATCACAGGCATGCGTGTTGTTCTGGTAGAAGGTGCTTTTGCCTTCCCTGACCCATGCCTTTCCTATAATGTGGGTGAGACAGAGGATTACCTTGTGTACATCAACTATCCACCTTGCGATGGGGCAACCAATCCGGGCGTGGCCAGAATTTCAGACACCCTGCTTTGCCCTGGTTTCCCCTTCACCCTGACAGATACCACGCATGAGAAATTCCGGTCACAGATGACCTGGAACTGGCAGGAGTCAACAGACGGAATTATCTGGACCGATATCCCGGGAACTGATTCAATGGATGTGGTGAACATGATCTCAGGTACCGTGAAAACCTGGTATCGTCTGGCGATGCATTGCGGAGCCACTTCGACTTCCACCTACTCACTGCCGGTGTACCTGAACATCAAAGCGCCGTATGAATGTTATTGCGAGAGCTTTGCGAACGGCGGTTCCAGCGATATGACCGATGTGGGAGCGTTCACGATCGGTAACTATATATTCAATGCGGGAGGACCGCCATTGAATAACCCTGTGGCTGTCAAAGCCCATACAGGATATCCCGGACCGGTGATCACCCTGTACACCGACAGCACCTACCAGCTCTCGCTCTATCAGATCATGAGAGATGGCAACCACCAGGACGCCAAAGTGACCCTGTTCATTGACTTCAATAACAACTTTGTTTACGATACGCCGGAGGAAAGAGTCTGGACAGCCTACACTAATTCGACAGACATATTTATTAATGGAACCGTTGATATTCCAAATACAGCCGTGACCAATATTGCTACCGGCATGCGTCTGATCATCAATAATGATACAGGTCCGAACGTACCTTCAGACGAGGCTTGTGGTCCCTACTTCTCTGGTGAGACAGAGGACTTTGCGGTGAAGATCATGCCTAAGGGTAGCATGAGTGTTCCGGGGGTGAATACGGGTCAGTTCAGTTTCGAGCTATATCCGAACCCTTCTACAGGACTGGTGAGCGTGAACCTTTCCTCCTGGAAAGCTAACGAGACGGCGACCCTGAGCGTCTATACTATGACAGGTCAACTTGTACACCAGCAGGAAATGAAGACCATCAAGGGTCAGACCCAGGCTACGATGGACCTGACAGGTTGGAGCCGGGGAGTCTATCTTGTTGAACTCAGGGCTGAAGGGCAGAAGCAGGTGAAGAAGCTGAGTTTGCAGTAAAACGTTGAATATTTGTTAAGAAAAACAAATAAACTTCTTAATTTAAGGGCTTCAAAAGCAGGAATACCCTGCCTTTGAAGTTCGTATTTAAAAACCACGACAGTAAAATTCCGGATATGAGGAACAATTGTACCTATAAGAATTTTAGCAGGCAATTACTGGGACTGATCATCCTTGTGTTTGCATTTAGTTTTAATGCATCGGCACAGAACCTTGTTTTGGCCGCAAATGGTGGTGGTGCTGACCATGGCTGTGTAACGACTGTAGGTCAGGGACAATGGGGACCAGATGTCTATATTGATGGGATAATTGCACCTTATGGAACAACTGATCCGAATCTGCAAAACTTTGCTTTTGTAGGTAGTGGCGGTTGTATCAAATTGTATAAGATATCGCCAGTACCGACGCCTCCAGGCCCTATTTTTTTCGATTTCAATAAGATTGTGATTTATAAGGACACTCGTCCGATGACTACAGGGGCTATCTCCTATTATGATAATAACACTCAAAATTATCAGCTCATTCATAACTATAATAACTGGACAAATAATGAGGTTGATTCGATTATCTTCGCCCAGAGCTATAATACGGATACGATTCTGATCTCAAATATCCTGGGTCCTCAACATAACCCGTCCTTCAGGGAAATACAGGTTTATAATTTAGCTCAATGTAGCGGGACACCAGCTGTTACTGTAGTTCCAGCTGCTGGGTTTATTGCTTGCTTCGGGTCGGTAGTTAATCTAAACGCCAGTACTGCAACAGTAAGCGCTGGTCATGGCTATCAGTGGCAAAGAAACATAGGTGGCACAGGCTGGGTTAATGTTCCTGGTGGCAACAGCTACGGCTACAGCTTTACTGCCACGTATTCTGCAGAGTACAGAGTTGTAGATACCTGTTTGAATAGCAATCAGTTCACAGCGAGTCCACCAATTGCAGTAACGGTAAACCCGCCAGCCTATGCAACGGTTCCTTATACTCAGAGTTTCGACAACTGGCAGAACGGTTGCGCAACCGCCCCATATGCCAATGCAGTACCTGGACTTCCTTGGGTAAATACACCGATTGGTGGCAATAACTCCTGGCGTAGGCAAAATCAGGGGGCAGACGCGTTGTGGAACTCACCTAACAACGGGATGATTACACCTTGGGCGGGAGCATTAACTGGTGCCGCGCGTTTTCACACAGCTAACGTAATTCCATTCACACCTGGCCACCTGGATCTGTTTGTTAATGCCGGCTCTTTAACGGGAAATAAAGCAATTTATTTTGGCTACCTGAACACCGCACTGCCTGGAGGAGATTCGCTCATTGTGTCGCTATCAACTGATAGTGGTGCTACCTGGACCAGACTTGGCGCCTTCGATACTTCTGGGATCTGGAGAATGAAGACTGTGCCTTTGAACACCAACGCAAACCCTGCAATCGTCCGCTTTACAGCAACGAAGTACAATAGTACGGATGGATCCGATATAGGAATTGACAGTTTGAGTATCGTCGGTCCTTGTTCAGGAACGCCAACAGCAGGCACTATTCCGATTACATCACCGCAGACAGCTTGCGCTGGTTCAGTATTCGGCTTGTTTCCTTCGGGTGCTACAATGGCTGGAAACCTTATTTATGAATGGGAACAATCCTCAGACGGTTCCACCTGGAGTCCTGTGCCAATTAACGCAGGAAATGGAGCCAATAATTTGAATTTTGTTACACCTCCACTATATGATACGGTACATTACCGGCTGAAAGTGCAGTGCGGAACAACAGGAACTCCGGTTTATTCAAATGCCGTTGAATTCAGAGTAGTGGCACCACAATACGCATCTATCCCATTTCTGGAAAGTTTTGAGACCTGGACGAATAGGTGCGGCACGAACGATGTTCCAGTAGATGCTAATAACAATATTTACTGGGCTAACAGTCCTGCAACAGGAAATAATTCCTGGAGGAGAAATGATCAGGGTAATAATGCAAACTGGACTAATCCAAACACTGGACAATATTGGGGACCGAATACACCCCAGGCCGTGCATCTTAACCGGGCGGCCCGTTTCCATACCAGCTATACCTTCACCGGAATGGTTGGAAATATGGATCTCCTGGCAGATTTCAGCACACATCTTGGGCCGAAAGAAGTGAAGTTCCATCTCATCAATCCGACAGGAAATGACTCCCTTCGTGTTTTCTATTCTGATAACGGAGGCGGAAGTTTCACAAAAGTAGCAGCATATGGTGCCACTGGAGGTTGGAATGCCTATTCTGTAACAGTTCCTTCAGATGCTCCCAATACGGTTGTCCGCTTTCAGGGAGTAGGAGAGTATGGCGTCAGCGGGACTGACATCGGCCTTGACAGCGTTCGCGTGATCCCTCCATGTGCCGGAGCACCGGTGGCAGGGACCATCACCTCGGCGAATCCATGTCCGGGTGTGAATTTCTCCATCGAGGTACAGGGTACCAGCATCGCTGCAGGTCTTACCTATCAATGGCAGTCTTCTCCAAATGGTACCACCGGCTGGACGAATATAACCTCAGCCACTACACCTTTCTACTCAACTAATATTAGTAGTAATACCTACTATAGAGTTGTCGTCACCTGTACCAATTCCGGTCAGGCTGATACCACTCCGGTACAACTCATCGCAGTAGCTAATTTCTGGGATTGTTATTGTGCTGGCGCCGCCCCGGTAAGCACCGGATCTGACATCGGTAACTTCACTGTCCAGACGATGCCTGCTCTCGCTACGCATTTTAGTAATGGTGTAGCAACACCACAAAACAACAACCCTGCTGCTACCGGAACGTATTCAGACTTCCGGAATCCAAACAATCCGATCGTGATGTACCATGATAGCACCTACAGGCTGGTGGTAAGGCAGATCAACAGCGGCAACTTCGTTCCCGCAACTGTCGCCATCTGGATCGATACCAACAAGAACGGCATCTTTGAGGTTACTGAAAGGATGATGGTGGAAGTAACCTCTAACAGCACGACGCCTGCTCAGCAGGTTTTGGATACCATTACGATTCCGAACACCATTCCTGTTGGAATCACAGGTCTCAGGATACAGTTGGAGAATGGCGGAAATCCTTCACCAAGCCCCTGTGGTATACTTACCAATCCGGGAGAGGTGGAAGATTATCTGGTGGAAATTCGCTACCCACCCTGCGACGGTCCGACCAATGCTGGTATCGCTTATGTCAGTGACTCACTCAGTTGCGTGGGCTATACGGTAATGGCCTTTGATACCTCACATGAGCGTTACCGCTCTGGCATCAACTGGGTCTGGGAATATTCACCCGACGGTAATAGCTGGGCTACAGTGGCTGGCTCACAGATGAAGGATACGATCGAGCACGTGGTGACCGGTCCGGTGTACTTCCGCATGCGTATGATCTGTGCACGCAGCATTATCCACTACGACACCACCTATTCGAATGTGGTAAGCGTGGCCATCAACCAACCCTGGGCTTGTTATTGCTTCAGTCAGTCTGATGGCGGTCTCTCCGATACTGCAGATATAGGTTACTTCGTACTGCATGGTCATCTCTATTCAGATACCACCCAGGTAGGTCCGCATCTGTGGAACTCTAAGGCCATTCGCAGACGTACGGATAAGACCGGACTTCCTGTAACCAACCTGAAGGCAGATAGTACCTACTATTATACCATCTTCCATACACAGCCTAACGGCTTCCACGCAGATGGTAAAGTAACCATCTTCATGGACTTCAATAATGACTACATGTACAGTGCTTCCGAAAGGATATTCACGGATGTTACGAATGCCGGAAACTTCGTCCTGACGGGTAGCATTACCATTCCGCACAACGTAATCATTAACGTACGTACGGGTATGCGTGTAATCATTAACAACAACACCGGTCCGAATATTCCTTCCGACCTGGCCTGTGGTACCTATACCTCCGGAGAGACGGAGGATTATGTGGTCATGTTTGTTGATCCGAACAGTGTCGACGAGATATCGAATATCAAGGGACTGTCCCTGTATCCGAATCCGACCGATGGTAGATTTAATGTAGTCTACACCTCACATCGTCCTGTAGAGAACGCGGTGATCACGGTATCCAATGTAACGGGTCATCGTATCCTGCAACAGCAGTATCAGAACACCGGTACTGAATTCATGACCGAGGTCGATCTGTCTCAGATGGCCAGGGGTGTGTACTTTGTGGAGCTTAGAGCGGACGACGAAAGAGTGATCAGAAGGGTAGTGGTGAAATAGGATAGTCGTTAGTCGATAGTCGCTAGTGGTTAGTCATTAGTTCCCTGGGGACTAAGGGACATATGTTTACAAGGGCGCGGGAAACCGCGCCCTTTTTCAGTAGTATTCAGATGACAGATGACGGATGACAGATGACAGATGTCAGAGAAGAAGTAGCTAACGGCTAACGGCCATCTTAGTTGTGAGTTGGGGGTTGTGGCAGTCGCTAGTCGTGAGTCATTAGAGTGATTACCGACAGTCCCATGGTTAGTTGGGGGATGTGAGTTGTGGGTCAGCCTTGGCTTTGGCCTTCGCTAAACCAGCCAACGGCCAATGGCTAACGGCTAACGGCCTTTATAGTTGTGAGTTGAGGGTTGTGGCAGTCGCTAGTCGTGAGTCGTGAGTCATTAGAGTGATTACCGACAGTCCCATGGTTAGTTGGGGGATGTGAGTTGTGGGACAGCCTTGGCTTTGGCTTTCGCTATGGCCTTAGCTTTCGCACCAATCCAGCCAATGGCCAACGGCCTGATTGGTGGGTATGTGGGTAAATACACTGACCACTGACCACTGACTACTGACCACTCTGACAACTGACCACCGAATATAAAATAGAACTATTTTCCACAAAAGCAACCCCCCACGATTCAGACCTATTAGAGAAAAACCACTATAACGCATGGTGATTGAAATTCATTGCCTAAGGTGAATTATCCACAGGGGCCGGGATAAATAAAGCAGCCGCCTCAGGAGGGTTTTGATAATTTCGTTTACAGTCAAACCGATCTAATAAAAACTTCAAAATATTAAGCCCATGAGTGCGAAAACAAAGTCAAAAGGCAGTGGCCTCTCCTTCCAGCGCCACTACACCCGTGAAGGCGTTAGCCCCTTCGATATGTTCGAATACGACTACCGCACCTCGGTCATACGTAACCCCAACGGAGAGAAGGTATTTGAGATGACGGATGTTGAGGTCCCGAAACACTGGTCGCAGATCGCTACCGATATTCTCGCTCAAAAGTACTTCCGCAAAGCGGGTGTACCCCAGCCGGATGGCAGCCTCGGCAGGGAAAAGTCGATCAAACAGGTGGCTCACCGCCTTGCCCATTGCTGGAGGAGCTGGGGCGAACGCTATGGTTACTTCGCATCTGGCAATGATGCACAGGTCTTCTACGATGAACTGATCTACAGCATCCTGCACCAAAGCTGTGCTCCTAACTCACCACAATGGTTCAATACAGGTTTGTACAGCAGTTATGGCATCGACGGTACCCCACAGGGCCACTATTACGTTGACCCTGAAACCGGAATTCTGGAGAAGTCGAAGAACGCGTACGAACGTCCTCAACCCCATGCCTGCTTCATCCTGAGCGTGGATGATGATCTGGTGAACGACGGTGGCATCATGGACCTCTGGGTTCGCGAAGCCAGGATCTTCAAATACGGTTCCGGTGTCGGTACCAATTACTCTAATATCCGCGCTGAAGGCGAAAAGCTGAGTGGTGGTGGCACCTCCAGCGGCCTGATGAGCTTCCTGAAAATCGGCGACCGAGCTGCGGGCGCCATCAAAAGCGGCGGTACCACCCGCCGTGCGGCCAAAATGGTATGCCTCGACCTCGATCACCCCGAAGTCATCGACTTCATCGACTGGAAGGTCGAAGAGGAGAAGAAGGTTGCTGCCCTCATCGCAGCAGGTTATTCCTCCGACTACGAAGGAGAAGCCTACCGTACTGTTTCGGGTCAGAACTCCAACAACTCCGTAAGGATCCCTAACGAATTCTTCCGCAGACTCACAAACAACGAGAACTGGGATATGACCGCCCGCAGCGACGGCAGGGTGATGAAGAGCCTGCCCGCCAAAGAAATCTGGGAAAAGATTGCTTATTCCGCCTGGCGTTGCGCAGACCCCGGTACGCAATATGATTCTACCATCAACGAGTGGCATACCTGTCCCGAAGGAGGCAGGATCAGGGCATCAAACCCCTGTTCAGAATACATGTTCCTGGACAATACCGCCTGTAACCTGGCCTCGCTTAACCTGCGTCGTTTCTTTAACGAAGAGAACAACACCTTCGATGTAGAAGGCTTCGAATACATGACCCGCCTCTGGACGGTAGTGCTGGAAGTATCGGTACTGATGGCACAGTTCCCTTCACCAGAAGTAGCACAACTGAGCTACGACTACCGTACCCTCGGCCTCGGTTATGCCAACCTCGGTTCCATGCTGATGGTGAGCGGTATTCCTTACGACAGTGAAAAAGCAAGAGCCATCGCAGGAGCTATCACCGCTATCATGAATGGCGTTGCCTACAGAACCTCAGCAGAAATGGCTAAGGCTTTGGGTGCCTTCCCACGATTCGAAGAAAATCGCGAGCACATGCTGCGGGTAATGCGTAACCACAGAGCCGCCGCGTACGATGCCTCAGAGGCGTACGAAGGACTCGAGATCAAACCGATGGGCATCAACGCCAAGTACTGTCCTGACTACCTGTTGAAGGCTGCTACAAAAGCCTGGGACGATGCAGTACAAATGGGTGAGAAACATGGCTACCGGAATGCACAGGCAACGGTGATCGCACCAACGGGTACGATCGGTCTGGTAATGGACTGTGATACCACAGGTATCGAACCAGACTTCGCCCTCGTGAAGTTCAAAAAGCTTTCTGGTGGTGGATATTTCAAAATCATCAACCAGTCCATCCCTGCAGCCCTGAAAAACCTGGGATATAAAGCAGAGGAGATCGATGCGATCGTTAAACACGCAAAAGGCCATGGCACATTCGCCGGTGCTCCTTTCATCAACCACCAGACCCTGAGCGAAAAAGGATTTATCGCTGAGGAGCTGAAAAAGCTGGATGCCGCGGTGGAGAGTGCTTTCGAGATCGGCTTCGTATTCAACGTGTACACGCTCGGTGAAGAATGTCTGAAGAGACTGGGCTTCACTGCAGAACAATATTTTGCTCCGGATTTCAGTCTGCTGGAAGAACTCGGATTCAGCGATGAGCAGATCGAAGCGGCCAATGACTACGTCTGCGGCACCATGACGGTGGAAGGCGCACCATACCTGAAACCAGAACACCTGCCGGTATTCGATTGCGCCAATAAATGCGGCAAGAAGGGGCAGCGCTTCATTCATGCTCATGGCCATATCAGGATGATGGGTGCTACCCAGCCGTTCATCTCCGGGGCCATTTCCAAGACCATCAACCTGCCTCATGAGGCAACGGTAGACGAAATCAAGGATTGCTACTACCTGAGCTGGCAGTTGGGCATCAAGGCCTGTGCGCTATACCGCGACGGTTCCAAACTGAGTCAGCCTCTGAGCAATAAGAGCGATAAAAAGAAGAAAGCGGGCGAAGACACCGTTAAGGAAGAAGTCAATATCAATAGCAACCAGATCGTAGATCTCGGACAACTGACCATCGACGACCTGCTGGAAGAGGTGAACAAAAGGGTGCAGGCCAGTCCGGATACCCAACTGAAGCGTCAGCTCAGCCGTATCGTGGAGCGCAAGCAGTTACCCGCCAAACGCCGGGGCTATACCTTCAAAGCCAAGGTAGGCGGTCAGCCGCTCTTCGTTCGCACTGGTGAGTACGACGATGGAACTCCGGGTGAGATCTTCCTGGATATGGCCAAGGAAGGAGCCACCATGCGGAGTCTGATGAACAGCTTTGCAATAGCCGTTTCCGTAGGTCTGCAATACGGTGTGCCTATGGAGGAGTTTGTTGATAAGTTCACCTTCACAAGGTTTGAGCCTTCCGGTGTGGTAGAACATCCGAATATCAAATCCGCTACCTCTGTGCTCGATTTCGTCTTCAGACTGCTGGCTTATGAGTACCTCGACCGTACGGACCTTGTGCATGTGCCCGATCCCGAAAGACTGAAAAAGGACGACAACAGCGCCGCACAACAGGAGCTGTCACAGGTTCGGGTCACTGCTCCCACAGCACAGAAACAAAAAGCCCCCCTGGCACCAAAACCCGTTGGAGCAGCACTCCCCGACACCTCTGAGGTAAAGAAAATGATGGGTACAAGTGCAGATGCACCAGCCTGTCGAAACTGTGGCAATATCACGCTTCGCAACGGCACCTGCTATATGTGCCCGAACTGTGGTACCACCACAGGCTGTAGCTAGAGGATTAGCGCCTTTCCATAAATCTCACAACCACGCAAAAGCCGTCCATTCCGGACGGCTTTTGTATTTTCCGGCAATTAACGAACTTTACGAGCTTCAGATTCAAATTGTTAGAAAGATGGGATTTATTGTAATAGCTGTTTTACTGATCATTGTAGCCATGGCCATTCCAAAAATGGACCCGAGAGCGAGGAACCTTGGCAAGCCGCTGCAGGCCCTGGCAGGCATCCTGTTTCTGATCGGGATAGCTACTGCCTGTGTCATCCAGATTGAAGCAGGGTTTATCGGCGTGCAGAAATTGTTCGGTAAAGTCCAGAAGAACGTATTGCACAGCGGACTGCATATGATCAATCCTCTGGTGGATGTGATCGAAGTGGATGTGCGGACCCAGAACTATACTATGAGCGGTGTTCATGACGAGGGTATGGCTCAAAGCGACGATGCCATAAGGGTGCTGACTGCCGATGGTCTTGAAGTGACCATCGACCTGACGGTGCTTTACCGGGTCATCCCCGAAGACGCTCCCGACATGATCCGTGAAATCGGGATGGATTACCGCGACAAGGTTGTCCGCCCCATCACACGAACCCACATCCGGGACAATGCCGTCTACTATGATGCGATTTCCCTGTACTCCACCCGCCGCGATGAATTCCAGTCGCGCATACATAAGAGCATAGAAACGGAATTCAAAAATCGGAACCTTTTACTGGAGAACCTGCTGGTCAGGAACATCACACTGCCTGCTTCAGTTAAGAATGCCATCGAAGCAAAGATCAACGCAGAACAGGAAGCGCAGAAAATGCAATTCGTCCTGCAAAAGGAAACACAGGAAGCCGAGCGTAAGCGCGTGGAGGCTAAGGGTATCTCTGACTATCAGAAGATCATCAGCGAGAGCCTTTCCGAGCGCCAGCTACAGTATGAGCAGATCAAGGCTATGAAAGAACTTGCTGCCTCACAGAACGCAAAAGTGATCATGATGGGCAAAGGCACTCCGGTAATACTCGACGCGAAATAGAAGAAACCTCAGCATTTCACATCTTATTTATTACCATTTCGCTAACGATTCCAGTCCCGGAAATCGCGGCGGATGCGTTAAATTTGCATAAATTTATATCTAACAAATAAAACCAGAAATGGACGATAGTCATGAACAGGTGGCCTACCCGGTAGGCCGTTACGAGGCACCAGACAGATACCTGCCCGAATTGCAGACTGAATGGATAGCCGCTATTGAGGCCCTGCCACGCTGGCTGGACCTTTGCATCGAAAACCTGGATGCAGAACAACTGGATACCCCCTACCGTCAGGGAGGCTGGACCATCAATCAGGTGATCCATCATATCGCAGACAGCCATATGAATGCCTATATCAGATTGAAACTGGCATTGACGGAAGAGAGTCCGGTAATTAAACCTTATGATGAAAAACTCTGGGCAGAACTTCCCGATGTCGATGCAGTACCGGTGAATGTTTCCATCACCCTCTTGCATGCCTTGCACCGGCGCTGGGGAGCTATCCTGAGAAATATGAACGAAGAAGATTGGGAAAGAACCTATTACCACCCAGAACATGAGCATTATGTACCCATCTGGGAAATGACGGATCTCTATGCCTGGCATGGCCGTCACCATATGGAACAGATACGCAGACTGAGGCAGAGGATGAACTGGTAGCGCATGAAAGCTGTATATCCACCCGTAAAACGAGTCATATTACAATTGGTCTTACTCCTGCTCCTTTACTTTGTGAGCAGGAGCATCTTTACTTTCATCAATCTCGACCAGTTCGACGGACTGGAAATTCCAGAGTTTCTCCGGCTCAGCGTCGCCGCTTTACGTTTCGATATCTCCGCCATTCTGAGTATCAATGCCCTGTACATTGTCCTGATCCTTTTGCCGCTGCCACTCTGGAAGTGGAAGACCTGGCGCAGTCTGCTGCAGGGGTTGTTCGTGACCACCAATGCCATCGCCCTGGCCTTCGAAGTAGGCGACTGGGCTTACTACGCCTTCAACTTCAAGCGCTCCACCATCGATGTGCTGGATATGATCACCCGTAAAGGGGATTTCCTGGCCCAGCTCCCGCATTTTATGACCGATTTCTGGTATGCACCCCTGGCTTTTATCCTGTTGGTCGCAGGCCTTTGGAAAGCCAATCAATGGATCGCCCGGAAAGCGCCGCTGCACGAGCAGCCTGAAGCCGGTCCCTGGGCAATTTATGGCGGAAAGCTGGCGACGCTGGTAGTCATTGCCGGACTGACCCTCATTGGCATCCGGGGCGGCCTCCAGTATATCCCCATCGGTAATGGCAACGCCCTGACGGTGACGAACCGGCATGCCCACACCGCCATCGTCCTGAACACACCCTTCAGTATCATGCACAGCTACTCCGGGCAGATGCAGGAAGTTCACGTAATTCCCGAAGAACAGTTGTCCAGTTACTTTAATCCGGTCAAGGATTACTCCGGCAAATCCTTCCAGAAGAAGAACGTAGTCTATATCATTCTGGAAGGCTTTTCAAAAGAGTTCACCGGCCTCGGCGGCCTGAATAGTTATACGCCATTTCTCGACAGCCTGATGGAGCATTCGGTCGTAGCCACACAGGGTTATGCAAACGGCCTGCGTTCTGCAGAAGGGATTCCTGCCATCATCTCGGGCATACCCGCGCTGATGGATGAGCCTATTACCACCTCATCTTACGGCACCAACAGACTTACCTCCCTTCCGGCCCTGCTGCAGGAAAAAGGCTATGAAACAGCGTTTTTCCATGGGGGCACCAACGGCACCATGAGCTTCGATCTTTATGCAGCCAATGCAGGGTTCGCCAGATACTTCGGAAGGGATGAATATCCCAATCCTGCCGATTTCGATGGGAGCTGGGGTATCTGGGATGAGCCCTACCTGCAGTACTTCGCAAAGCAGCTCAATACCATTCGACAGCCCTTTGTCGCTTCAGTGTTCACGCTCAGCTCACACGATCCATTCAAAGTACCGGAGCAGTATAAAGACCTGCTTCCTAAGGGGGATCATCCGGTTCATCAAACCATCGCCTATACCGATATGGCCCTGCGGCGGTTCTTTGAGCAGGCTGCACAGGAGCCCTGGTTCGGGAACACGGTTTTTGTCATCACTGCAGACCATAGTTCACCCATTTCTTCCGACCCCTACTATTCCAGCTTCAACCTGGGCCGCTACGAGATACCGATCATATTCTACGATCCGGGCAATCCTTCTTTCAGGGGAAGCATCGACAAGACGGTCCAGCAGATTGATATTCTACCCACGCTGCTCGACTACCTGGGATATAACAAACCATTCTTCTCCTTTGGTCATAGCGCCCTCAGAGAAGAAGGCCCCGAGTTTGTGATCAACGCCAACGGCAGCGGGTACCAATGGTATATGAATGGCTACCTGCTCACTGCCAATGAGCTGGAACCGCTGGCATTATACCATTTGCGCACCGATAGCCTCTGCACTACGAACCTTCTCAGTGAGCAGCAGGCCCTGGCTGAAAAAGAGCTGATCCCGTATTTCCACGCATTCGTTCAGCTTTATCGCGCAGCTATTATTCGCAACAGGCTGTTTTACGATCAGGGCTGGTCGGTGCAGTAACAGCGAACTTTTCCTACCTTAGGTGGCAAATTCATAACAACTATGGAAAGAGGCCTGCTCGATTTACACAATTTCATGCGCTGGGTAATACTTGTTTTGGCGCTGATCACCATTATCAGAAGCCTGAATGGCATGAACAGTGGGAAGATCTTCACAAAAGGCGATCGCAAAACGGCCCTGTTTCTCATGATTGCCACAGATATCCAGTTGTTGCTGGGATTGTTTCTATATTTCAGCAAAGGCTGGTTCAATGCTCTCACCTCAGGCAATGTCATGAGCGTGGCCTATAACAGGTTCTTTGCGGTAGAACACCTGCTGGGAATGATCATCGCCCTGGTGCTGATTCATGCTGGCTATGCCGCCACAAAACGAAACATTGCGGATGCTTCCAGATATAAGAAATTGTTCTGGTACACACTGGTCGCTTTAGTGGTCATTCTGATCTCAATCCCCTGGCCGTTCCGCGAAGCGGTAGCCCGTCCATGGTTCCCCGGAATGTCTGTGTAAACACGCATGAACCGAATCATCTTACAGATACCTTTTACCTTTTTTGTACTGGCAACATTCGTTGCCAGTATCATTTTAGCCTTTCCCATTCTGTTCCTGATCGGACTACGCGATACCACTGGTGCCAGAAAGTGCATCACCACCATCGTCAGGTACTGGGCAAAAGGGTGGCTTTGGCTCATCGGAATGCCGCTGAGAAAGCAGGGCAGGTTTCCGGCAGGAGAGAAGTATGTGATTGTAGCCAATCACATTTCTTACCTCGATACCGTCAATATCTACGCGGCCATACCGGAATACTTCAGAACGCTCGCCAAAAAGGAAATGGTGCGTGTTCCACTGTTCGGCTTCATTTATAAGCAACTGGCGATCCTTGTCGACCGGAGCAGTCCCGAAAGCCGTGCGCGCAGCATGCGCCTCATGTGGCGGCAGCTACGTCAGGAATGTCACATTACCATTTTCCCCGAAGGTACCTTCAACGAGACGGAAGAGCCCATGAAAGATTTCTTCGATGGTGCCTTCCGACTGGCAATCAATACACAGGTGCCTGTGTTACCGCTCTTGTTTCCCGACACGGTCGACCGATGGCATTACAGCGGCTGGTGGAAACTCTGGCCCGGACGCAATAGGGCGGTTTTCCTGGAGCCAGTTCGCGTAGAAGGCCTGACCATGTCCGATCTTAATCAGTTAAAGGAAGAAGTACGGCTTCAGATGGCTGCGCGGCTAGTGGAGCTACGGGGTAATTGACCGTATCAGTTACGCTTATTCCTGCGAACCCCTACCTTTGCGCAAATTTTCCCAGTCAGATGGCTTTACAAGTAGGTATCGTAGGACTTCCTAACGTAGGTAAATCAACCCTTTTCAATGCAGTCAGCAATAGCGCCAGAGCCCAGGCTTCCAATTACCGCTTTTGCACCATCGAACCCAATGTGGGCCAGGTGGATGTGCCTGATGAAAGACTGGCAAAGCTGGCGGAGCTGGTCCAGCCAAACAGGGTAGTGCCCACCACCATCGAATTTGTGGATATTGCAGGCCTCGTTAAGGGTGCCTCAAAAGGAGAAGGACTGGGAAATAAATTCCTGGCGAATATCCGCGAAGTAGATGCCATCGTTCATGTCATCCGCTGCTTCGAAGATGAGAATATCCTTCGGGAAGAAGGAGACATCAATCCTATCTCTGATAAGGAGATCATCGATACGGAACTGCAGCTTAAAGACCTCGACTCGGTAGAAAAGAAGATCCAGCGGGTGGAAAAAATGGCGCGCACCGGCGGAGACCCCAAAGCAAAAAGGGCTTATGAGGTATTGGTGAAATGCCGTGAACATCTGATGCAGGGTAAGAACATCCGCGCGCTGCAACTGGAAGGAGAAGACCAGGAGGCAGTGGCTGATCTGTTCCTGCTGACCGAGAAACCTGTTCTGTACGTAGCCAATGTGGACGAAGCAGGGATTCATACAGGAAACAAGTATTCCGAAGCACTCTCAAAAGCCGCGGCAGAGGAAGGAGCTGGGGTGATTGTGATGAATAACTCCATCGAGGCGCAGATTTCAGAGATGGAATCTCAGGAAGACAAGGAACTGTTCCTCGGCGAATATGGACTTACCGAGCCAGGACTGAACCGCCTGATCCGTGCCGCTTATCAACTGCTGAACCTGATCACTTATTTCACTGCTGGGGTGCAGGAAGTCAGGGCCTGGACTATTCACAAGGGCTGGAAGGCACCACAGGCCGCCTCCGTAATCCATACGGATTTTGAGAAGGGCTTTATCAAAGCTGAAGTGATCGCCTATAACGACTTCGTACAGTACGGCTCCGAATCCGCCTGCCGTGAAAACGGAAAGCTGCGTATCGAAGGCAAAGAGTATATCGTACACGACGGCGATGTAATGCACTTCCGGTTCAACGTGTAACGCAGGCACAATATCACGGGTGGTCAGATCGAAGAATACCTCTGGTGCTTCGGTTCATTTATTTCAATTCGGTAACTTCACCCCCTCATTTACCGTCTATGAAGTATTTACCACTTCCTTCGAAGCTATTCACACAGAATCGTCAGCGTTTCATGAAGAAAATGGAGCGCAACAGCATCGCCATCTTTCCGTCGAATCCTGTCCTGCCTGAAAATGGCGACGCTGTATATGCCTACAAAGCGAATTCCGATGTCACCTGGCTTTCTGGTGTTACACAGGAAAAGACCATGGTGATTCTCTATCCAGACAATGCAGACCAGAGCGCCCGCGAGGTGCTGGTCATACAACGGCCCAATGAGCATCTGGAGAAATGGAACGGCCATCTGCTCAGAAAGGAGGAAGCCACCGCGATCTCCGGTATTGAAAACATCCAGTTTGTCGACAGTATCGATGCACAGCTTCACCTCTGGATGAACCATGCAGACAGTGTCTACCTGAACAGCAATGAGAACGACCGGCTGAATACAGAGCTGGAGCGTCCGGACCTGCTGTTTGTACATGAATTCATGCGCCGCTATCCCCTTCACCGCTACCATCGTGCTGCCCGTATTATGAAGGAGCTCCGCGCTGTAAAGACCAGAGAGGAAGTGGAAGTCACCAAACTGGCTGTCGATATCACCCGAAAGGCTTTCGAACGCGTCCTGCGTTTTGTCCGTCCCGGTGTGATGGAATATGAAGTCGAAGCTGAGATCACACATGAATTCCTGCGCAACCGTGCTACGAGGCATGCTTACGGCTGCATCATCGCTTCCGGCGACAGCGCAAGGGTGCTGCATTATGTGGAGAACAACCGTGAGTGTAAAGACGGAGATCTGTTGTTGATGGACTTTGGAGCAGAATACGGAAACTATGCTGCTGATCTTTCCAGAACAATTCCTGTAAACGGTAAGTTCACCAAACGGCAGAAAGAAGTGTATAATGCCTGTCTGGCTGTTCATCGCTATTGTGCTTCGATCCTGAAACCAGGTCTCAACTATGCAGATTACATTGAGAAGGTGAACAAGGAGATGGAGAAGCAGTTAATGAAAATTGGGCTGATCTCAAAAGCCGATATCAAGAACCAGGACCCCTCCAATCCCGCGTTCAGAAAGTATTTCTACCACGGCATCGGTCATCATCTGGGATTGGATGTACATGATATCGGAACCCGGAATGAACCTGTGAAAGAAGGTATGCTATTCACTATAGAACCCGGCATTTACATTGAAGAAGAGCAGATGGGCATCCGCATTGAGAACAATTTCTGGCTCACCAGGACCGGCAACATCGACCTCTTCAAAGGCATCCCCATCACCGTCGAAGAAATCGAAGCGGCCATGAATCGGTAGAGACGTTGCATGCAACGTCTCTACACCAAACGTTGCCTGCAACGTTTGGTGTATCCGCACATTAGCGTTGCCCGCAACGTTTTCGTGTATCCGATAAATTATACGTTGCCTGAAACGTTTGGTGTGTCGGCATGGCAGACGTTGCATGCAACGTCTCTACCGCAACCTATCCATCGACTTGATCAGCTTCTCATCCGACTTAATCCCCCTAAACGCCATAATCAACAGCACGATCACTACCACAGGAATGATGGAACCAACCTGATAGCTGCCGTTGGTAGGCGTAGGCGCAGTGGTAGTATTGAAATTGTTGATCCGCATCAGATTCACCGCTATGAAAGCCACACAGGCAAATAACGAGATTCCGATGAAAGACTTCTGACGTTTGCGGTCGCGGAACAAAAAGATCGTGATCAATGGTAACAAAGCCATCACCACCGCTATGATCAGCGTCGGGAAATGCTCTGAAACAGTAAGTCGTTGAACAATAGACCCAAAACCCTGCGCAACATCAGCCTTATAAACATAGCCGGTGTACCAGTCGAGAAACAAAAGTCCGCTGAGCAGCGCAGCGAGGAACAGCCACAGAGTTTGTATTCTTTGGATCATGTTGGTGCTTTTACAAATTAAAGATAGACTTCGCCAGTCAATTATTGAATCATGCTTTTACCGAAATAAGACTGCAGGGGCCCGGGAATGTTGATACCTTCCGGCGTCTGGTGGTTCTCCAGCAGACAGGCCATGATCCTGGGCAGGGCCAGTGAGCTTCCATTCAGGGAGTGGAGCAGCTGGGGCTTGCCGGAACCATCCTTAAACCGGATCTTCATCCTGTTGGTCTGGTAGTTTTCGAAATTGGAAACAGAGCTCACTTCCAGCCAGCGCTCCTGTGCGGCGCTGTACACTTCAAAATCATAGGTGAGTGCAGAAGTAAAACTCATGTCGCCTCCACAGAGTCTGAGAATCCGGTATTCGAGTCCCAGCGACTGAACCAGTTGTTCCACATGTGCTACCATGGCTTCCAAAGCCTCATAGCTCTTATCAGGATGAGTGAGCTGAACAATTTCCACCTTGTCAAACTGATGCACCCTGTTCAATCCTCTCACGTCTTTACCATAAGAACCGGCTTCTCGCCGAAAGCAGGGAGAGTAAGCAGTCATCCTTACAGGAAGTTCAGCTTCGCTGACGATGGTGTCGCGGTAGATATTCGTCACCGGAACCTCGGCTGTGGGAATAAGATACAGGCCATCTGCCGTAACATGGTACATCTGTCCTTCCTTGTCCGGCAACTGACCCGTGCCGAAAGCACTATCAGCATTTACCATATACGGAGGATAGAATTCCTGGTAGCCGGCCTCTATATTATAATTAAGGAAATAGCTAATCAGCGCCCTTTGAAGGCGCGCACCCTGTCCGGTATAAACAGGAAAACCGCTGCCGGTGATTTTAGTGCCCATCTCGAAATCAATGAGCCTGTACTTTTCCGCCAGCTCCCAGTGGGCCAATTGTTGTCCGGACAAATCTGGTCTGGATCCTCCCTGACGGACCACTTCGTTTTCTTCCGGCGTCCTGCCATCGGGTACTGAGTTATGAGGGAGATTAGGGAGTGAGAGCAAAAGCTCCTGTACTGCATTTTCCAGTTCAGCAAGTTGTTGAGCCAGTAATCTCGACTGTTCTTTACTACTTGAAACCTGGGCTTTCAGGGCTTCAGCCTCCTCTTTCTTACCCTGTGCCATCAACTGGCCGATCTGTTTGGCAGCAGCGTTTGAAGATGCAGCTAGTTGGTCATTCTCAACCTGAACCTGCCTGCGGCGCTCATCCAGTTCGATGATCTGGTCTACAAGCTGTATGTCCTTGAAATTCTTTTTTTTCAGACCCGCAACGATCCGCTCCTTGTCCTGCCGGAATAGCTGTATCGGAAGCATAGTTATTATTTGAGGGGACAAATATAACAGGTAATTAGCTCCCGGACACGAAGCCCAACGCCGCCTGATCACATACCCGTGAAACTATTTGCGTAATTCACTGACCACAGACCCTCGATCCTGGGTTGGCTGACAAGGTGGAACTTGAAACTACCTGGGTAATTCACTGACTACTGACTACTGATTACTGACCACTGACTACTGACTACTGACCACTTGATCAAGGTACTTCCACAATATTCAGTATCTCGTTAATGATATGCTCGCTGTTGACATTCTCTGCCTCAGCTTCGTAGGTAATCCCAATGCGGTGGCGCATTACGTCGTGACATACAGCACGCACATCCTCGGGAATCACATATCCCCTGCGTTTGATAAAGGCATAAGCCTTGGCAGCTAACGCCAGGCTAATACTGGCGCGGGGGGAAGCGCCATAGCTGATGAGCGGCTTCAGCCTGCCTAGCTTATACTCTTCGGGGAAGCGGGTGGCAAATACGATGTCGAGGATATATTGCTCGATCTTCTCGTCCATATAAACTTCCCTGACAAGATTGCGGGCGCGGAGGATATCTTCGGGCGTGACCACCGCATTGATCTTCGGCATCCCCTGGGGATTGAGATTATAACGGATGATATGGCGCTCTTCTTCTTTTTTCGGATAGCTGATGACCACCTTCAGCATAAAACGGTCTACCTGAGCTTCAGGTAGTTCATAGGTTCCCTCCTGTTCTATGGGGTTTTGTGTAGCGAGTACAAGGAAAGGCTCCTCCAGTTTGTAAGTATGGTCACCAATCGTCACCTGGCGTTCCTGCATGGCCTCCAGCAGCGCGCTCTGCACCTTTGCCGGTGCGCGGTTGATCTCGTCCGCGAGGATGAAATTTGAAAAGATGGGGCCCTTACGCACAGCAAATTCATGGGCCTGGGGATTATAGACCATAGTGCCGAGTACATCTGCGGGCAGCAGGTCCGGAGTAAACTGAATACGCGCAAACTTCGCATGAATGGCTGAGGCGAGAGATTTGATCGCAAGCGTTTTAGCCAGTCCGGGCACACCTTCCAGCAACACATGGCCATTTGCCAGCAGGCCTATGAGCAGCCGCTCCACCATATACTTTTGTCCAACCACCGTCTTGTTAAGCTCCATCTGAAGCAGCTCTATAAACGCACTTTGCTGGTGAATTCTTTCGTTCAGTTCCCGGATGTCCATTGAAGAAGCAATTGGCTCCATATTGATGATTTTGCGGATTAAAGCTTAAAGAAAATTTGCTCAATTCCAAAAGTAAAAACTCTCGTTTCAAAACCTAGTCAGCCGTTGCTTTTTAACGTTTTCTAAAAGCTGGACGTTCAGGTTTTTGGAAGGAAAAATACCTCAACTTTGCAGCTTATGGAAAAATTTGAAGAGCGTTGGAAAGAGGTAGAGGTCTTGCTGCAGGAGCGCTTTGGGAAGCTGCCGGATATGGAGGGGATTCTCTTCCTGATAGGCGTGAACGAACTGGGTATGTTGCCCAGGCGTCGCAAGTTTACCAAAGAACAGAAGCAGGATCTGATGCATATCGCGGTGTGTTCGCTTCTTTCGCGGAAGGGATATTTCCGTTTTGTAGATCGTGACGAAGAAGGCTGGCCTCATTTCGAAGAACTCCGCCCGGTGGAGGTGAGTGGTCTGGATGGACAGGAACGGCTTCTGAAGGAATGTGTGATCGATTACTTTTTGAGCAATGACGATAAAGGCTGATTCATCCTGAATAGCGGGGGCCTGTGCAGAATCACCCGCTTATATCAACCCACCAACAAGAAGTTTTAGAATAAAGAAACCGCCCCTTTCCGGAGGCGGTTTTCTTTGAATCTCCTTTTCAGGATTATTTCACAATAGAAAGGCGCTCGATATGGCTGCCACTTCCCGTGTTGATACGAACGTGGTAAAGTCCTGCAGGTAATCCGCTGGTTCCAAGTTCGAGTTTGTGCATACCAGCAGACATGATCGTATTTGGTGTACTCAGAACAATACGACCAGTTGCATCAATCACCTGAACGTCAAATTCAGTCTTCTTACTCAAAGTAAACTGAAGGAAAGCCTGATCCTTTGCAGGATTAGGATATAGTTGGAAATAACCTGACTCAACAACTTCCTCAATACCAACAGGTCCGGTACGAAGTTCAATCGCATCAATGTAAAGGTTATTGCCATATCCAGAAGATGCTTTAAATCCAATCATAGCATTCGGAGGTACAGATGTAACATCAATGCTTTTTTTAGCCCATAAATTAGCAGCCGGTATAAAGCTACTTGTAGTTGCAGGCGCAGTCTCTAATTGGGCAGAATTTGCGGTCCAGAGAGTAGTCCAGGTTTGTCCGCAATTTGTAGAATATACTACTGAGAGGGTGTCTGAATAAGCGCTACTGAAACGTGCGTGACTGACCCAGAAATCAAGCGCCTTCTGTCCACTCGGCATAGCCGGGGTAGGCAGAATAGCAATATTGCTTTCTCCTTCCTCGAAAGTATAATTGTTGTGGCGAATGTAATAGGTACTTCCGCTTTGGCCAAGACTGGAACTACTTCTAAGGTCCCAATTCCTCAGATCGCCGTCGACGTCGTATAAGATATAGTTCTGAGGCAGGTTTCCGTTGTTTTCGAAGCTCGTACCGAATGGCAGATTATTTGGACTGGAGTTTTGTACCCACACCTGAGTATAGCTGATATTGTTAGCCGGGTTTATGTCAGGCTGATTATTTGGAAGTGCTACAGAATCTATCAGTATGTGATGTCCTGGCGTCATTGAAATGCCTGGAAGGCTTACGTTTGTTGAGCCATTTGCCGCAAGGCTACCTGTCCAGTTGTGGGATTGCCATGCCCCATTGCCGACACGGTAATATATAGTCGCTGAAGTAAGGGTGTTCACGCCAGTGTTTCTCAAAGTTACATCGGCGTTCACATTGACACTGCCAGTCGCACAAACTAGGTTTTGAGGTGCAGTGATCATAGAAGAAGCAACATCTACCGGCATAGGAACCGGAGCAACTGCTGTTTGTTCTATCTCTTTGCTCGAGTGGTTCTGAATAAAAGCTACAACGCGAGTGTCTACATTGGATTTATCAACATAAGGAGGAACCCATCCCGTTATTGTTATTGTTTGAGTTTGATTCTGTGTCCAGGAATTAGGAATGGTTGTTCCGTTTGGATCAGGATACATTCTTCTCACAACATTGTGGAAGTCTGTCTCGCCATTTGAACCTGGAGGAAAATCATACACAAGATGTTCAATCAATGCGAGGTGGAGCCTCATTTGGGATCCGGAAAATGCAGATACTGCAGTGATGTCGACTGTTACAGTAATGGAATCACCTGTACTGTTCCAAACGTGTGATACGTCAATGTCGAACGGTGAAGGTACTGCGGCTGCTGCGTCAATATCACCTTGAGTCAAATTGGCTACGTGTCCGGGACTACCACCAATGCCACTGCCAAGCCCGGTGCCATCAAGCCTGCCATAAGGGGCGAAAGGCACGTTGTAGAAAGAGGCGCCCCTGGTTTGCCATCCCGCCTGGTATTGCGCGTAAATCGGTCCACCACTTGGAATGGGTGACTGGTACTTAATCAATAAAACTTTTGAAGAATTGGCAGATAACAGAGCCCAGAGAGCTGGATTAGCAGCTGCACATGGATTGCAGTTCTCACCAGAGAATTCTTCATACAAAGAAAGTTTCTGTTGAGCTTTTGTCGAAATTACAGCGGCTAATGCTGCAAGTGAAAGTAGAAGCTTTTTCATTCTTGACTTTTTTAGGAGACACAATATCGTAAAATTTATTTGACAAAAATCAATGCGTCTATTTCTTCCATTTCCCTACCTTTGCACCGCAATTCAATTGAATTGTCCGGGGTGCCTGAACAGAAAGGCTGAGATCATACCCGCTGAACCTGGACCGGATAATGCCGGTTAGGGAGCGCAAATCCAGCAAACCATTTCCAGCATCCGTCAGTCTGCAACCAAATGTGCATCCCTGCACCTGTGTTCTGCTGCCGGAATCTGAACTGGTGCTGATGAAGGTACACCGGAAACAAATAGTTAAACTATCGGTATGTACCAGCGTTACACTTTCGCATTACTCGTTTTTCTCTCCGCGTTCTCTTCAGAATCCCTTGGCCAGGACACCGACTCCACCCGAATGGCTGAACAGTTTCACGAGCTGCAGCCCATAGAGATCAAAGCCATCCGCGCCGGAAGCAATGCACCTTTCGCTACTCAGGAAGTGAAAAAGGAAGAGATCGAAAAGCTCAATCAGGGACAGGACCTTCCTTATCTGCTCCAGTATACACCTTCAGCCGTCGTAACCTCAGATGCCGGCGCAGGTATCGGCTACACCGGGTTACGCATCCGTGGCACTGATCTTACCCGTATTAACGTAACATTGAATGGCATCCCCGTCAATGACGCTGAATCACAGGGTACCTTTTTTGTAAACCTGCCCGACCTGGCCACTTCCACCAACTCTATCCAGATCCAGAGGGGCGTGGGCACCTCCACCAACGGCCCGGGTGCCTTCGGCGCAACGATGAGCATCAGCAATCTTGAACAGATGCAGGAAGCTGGTGCTGAAGGTCATTTCTACACAGGCTCCTTCAATACTCAGCGCTATTCACTCAAAGCAGGTACGGGTCTGCTGAAGAATGGTCTGCAATTCGATGTCCGGCTTTCAAAGATCACCTCCGATGGTTATATCGATCGCTCTGCCTCAGATCTGAAATCATTGCAGGTACTGGCAGGCTGGAAAATTTCCGACCGGTCCCGACTTCGCTTCATGTATATGACCGGCGCAGAAAGAACTGGCCTGGCCTGGAATGGTGTTCCACAGGATTCACTTGCAACAAACAGAACCTACAACGAACTCGGCATGAAAGCAGATGGCTCTTACTATCCGGGTGAAACGGACAACTACGGCCAGGATTACTATCAGCTTTTCTTCGACCATAAGTTTAACTCAAAGCTCTCGATCAACCTCGCCACTTTCCTGACGAGGGGCAAAGGCTACTACGAAGAGTACAAATTGGGTGAGGCTTTCGCTGACTATGGTCTTGAGGACTTTCTTTCGGGACCGGATACCTTGGGTGAGACAGATATGATCCGCCAGCTATGGCTGGATAATTATTTCTATGGAGCGGTTGCCTCCGTGTTCTATGACCTCAGGAAAACGAAACTCACCTTCGGCGGTGGCTGGAATCAGTACGACGGGCTGCATTATGGTATGGTGAAATGGGCACAAATGGGAGTACCTGCGGACCATCGCTGGTATGATCTGGACTCCAGGAAAACAGATATCAACGCTTACCTTAAAGCAGAACATCGTTTAGACAAGCTGATCTTGTTTGGAGATCTGCAATTGCGCGATGTCAGGTATACCATCAACGGGTTCAGAAAAACGCCCGACCTCCGTCCGGACGTGCATTACACCTTCTTCAACCCTAAGGCAGGTCTGAGCTACCTGTTAAGAAACAGAACGAGTGAAATACAACGACTGTACGCTTCCATCGCTGTTGCCAATAAAGAACCCAACCGCGATGATTTCGAAGCCTCTCCCACCGATCTGCCCAAACCGGAACAGTTATACGATCTGGAAGCTGGCTACGAACTAACCCGCAGGAATCTTAGGCTCGGAGCTAATTTCTACTACATGTATTATAAGGATCAGCTGGTGCTCACCGGTAAGATCAATGACGTGGGTGCATATGCCCGTACCAATGTGCCCGAAAGCTATCGGATGGGTATTGAATTAGTAGCTGCTATGCAACCGGCAGATTGGATCCGTGTTCAGGCAAATGCAACATATTCCCAGAACAAAATTCTCAACTTTACGGAGTATGTCGATGATTACGATGAGGGCGGACAGCTCGAGATCCATCACGGCACTACAGATATTGCTTTCGCCCCCAATGAGATCATCGGCGGACAACTGACTTTCCTTCCTTTCCGGAACCTGAAAAACAATCAGAAACTGGAGCTGGACCTTTACGGCAAATATGTTGGCCGCCAGTTTCTGGACAATACCTCAAATGCAGACCGGTCCATCAACCCCTATTTTGTAAGCGATATCCGGGTCCGTTATTCATTGCCTGTAAAACCCTTCAGGGAGCTTGCCGCCACGCTGGCACTGAATAATATCTTCAATCGCATGTACGAAGCGAACGGATATACCTTCAGCTACATCTATGATGGCAGCTTCACAACTCAAAACTATTATTACCCGCAGGCTGGCTTCAACTGGATGGTAGGATTAAGTATGAAATGGTAAACCGCTTTGCCCGTCCCGGGGTTCTTATAATTCCAATGATGACATATAACAAAACCCGGTTCCAACCGGAACCTTTCGGAGAAATTGTCAGCCAGGCGTACCATGTTGGCCTGACAATTTAACTTTGGCTACTAATTTGCTATCATTAATCAGGTAAAACATTAAGAACTATGATGGGATATTTTTTGCTGGCAGGTGTCTTATTCCTTCTCGGAATGATCGTCAGCGGTAGACTCAAAGCCAAGTTTAAGGAATACTCCGAGATCCCGCTGAGCGCAGGCATGAGCGGAAAGGAAGTTGCCGAAAGAATGTTGCATGACAATGGCATCTACGATGTGAAGGTAATTTCAGTAGGAGGTTTCCTGACAGATCATTACAACCCCACGGATAAAACAGTGAATCTCAGTCCGGAAGTATACCAGGGCCGTAGCATATCTTCCGCAGCGGTTGCTGCACATGAATGCGGGCATGCAATTCAACACGCTACGGCCTACAGCATGCTGCAGTTGCGGAGTAAGATGGTACCGATGGTACAGATCAGTACAAATCTCTCTCAGTGGATCATCCTCGCCGGTCTGGGATGGATGGGCTTCGGGGGTGGTAACCAGACGATACTGCTGATCGGTATCATCCTGTTTGCGGCATCCACTGTTTTTTCGATTGTGACGCTGCCTGTAGAGTATGACGCAAGTCATAGAGCGCTCAAATGGATGGAACTGAAAGGGATTACCAACAACAGGGAACATGGTCAGGCTAAAGATGCGCTGAAATGGGCGGCCAGAACCTACGTCGTTGCGGCGATCTCATCCATCGCCACGCTCCTGTACTATATTCTCATATTCCTGAACCGCCGGGACTGATAAAGCAACAATGCGTAATTTTGTGCTACAATCAGTAGCAATGGACGTAAAACAAATATATACGGGCTGCCTGAGTGAGGCAGCCTATTTTATTTCAAGTGAGGGAGAAGCCGCAGTGATTGATCCTCTGCGCGATGTGGATAGCTACCTCAGAATGGCGGAAGAGAAAGGCGTAAAGATCAAGTACATTTTTGAAACGCATTTTCATGCGGATTTTGTGAGCGGTCACCTGGAGCTGTCCCGGAAAACCGGCGCACCCATCATCTATGGACCACAGACAGAAGCAAAGTTTCCGGTGCATATTGCTGAGGATGGGGAGGAATTTATGATCGGAAAGCTGAGGCTGAAAGCCGTTCACACGCCGGGACATACTTTGGAAAGCACCTGCTACCTCCTTCACGATGAATCAGATCAGCCGTATTGCATATTCACCGGAGACACGCTGTTCGTAGGTGATGTAGGTCGCCCCGATCTGTTTAGCGGAAATCTATCGAAGGAAGAACTGGCGGGACAGATGTACGACTCCTTGCAGCGCAAGATCAAACCTTTGGAAGACCATATTATTGTATATCCTGCACATGGCCCAGGATCTGCCTGTGGCAAGAGCCTGGGACCTGAAACCTTCAGCACAATCGGCGAGCAAAAAAGATCGAACTATGCATTGAAGGATATGTCCCGGGAAGAATTTATCGATGCAGTCACCAGCGGACTCTCTGAACCCCCTGCTTACTTCCCCGTAAATGCAAGGATCAACAAGGAAGGCTATGATAGCCTGGATGAAATTCTCGGAACTGCTCAGGCGCTATCGGTAGAGGAGTTCAAAGAGCGAAAAAAAGCAGGAGCATGGATCGTTGACACCCGTCCTGCATCTGAATTCACAGGATCATTTATCCCGGATTCCATTTTTATCGGACTCGATGGCCGCTTTGCTGAATGGGCAGGTACCTTGCTCCCCTTCAATCAACCGCTTATTCTGGTAACAGAAGAAGGACGCGAAGAAGAAAGCATTATCAGACTCTCCCGTGTAGGTATCGATAATGTACAGGGGTATCTCAAAGGGGGCTTCGCCACCTGGCAGGCAGCGGGACAGCGCACAGATATGATCATCGATATCGAGGCCGAGGAGCTGGCGATGGACATACCACACGACAACAAGCTGGAGATTATTGATGTAAGAAAAGAGTCTGAATTTGAGGCTGGTCATGTGCGTGGCGCGCAGAATGTGCCGCTGAATCAGATGATGGATACGGTGATCATTGCGAACATTAACGACGACAACAACCTGTATGTCCACTGCGCGGGCGGCTATCGTTCCGTAATCGCAGCTTCTTTGCTGAAACGGCAGGGTTATCACAACCTGCGAAATATCCTGGGAGGATGGTCGAGAATACGCGAAGTGAAGAAAATGCCATTGATCGCTCCTTCAAGTCAGGAAATATAGGGTACAACGAACCTGGAAGGATATCACCTAAAAGATCCGGCAGCCAAAGGCTGCCGGATCTTTTTATATCAGTTCTGATTGTTAATCGTCAGGAGGCATGAGCCATCTGTTTCGGCTGCTCCAGTTCGACAATCATACTTAGAATATCTTTTTTAACGACCATACTCTTAGAGGTGAGGAAACTTGCCTTCAAAAAGCTTTTCAGATCAGTAAAACGGAACATGTTGCGAATTGCTTTTTGCCTCTGAATGTATTTTCTTGTTCTCAGTTTCATAACCATTAATTTTTGCTGTACGCTATATCAGGTACTAAATACCGTGCCAGACTTTTTAATGAGGCGATATGCCTGATATACAGCCTGTAAAAAATCCTAATAAAACATAATTAAAAAATCCGACCGGGAAACCTGTTGTACATAAAAACAAAATAGCCTCGGGAAGAGGCTATTTATCGTCGGGAGCAATATTATCATTCAGAGGAGAGAGAGTAGAAGAGAAGAGATATTTACTCCCGACGTTGTTTGTTCTTAAATTTCTTTTTTTAAAGAGTAATATTGAAGGTCTGGAAATGTCTTTTTCTGTGCCTTGCTAATTTCTGGTTCTTCTGTCAATCTTATCTTCATCTCACCACCAGACCTTCAACCAACTCTTAAACTGTCTTGTCTTACTGTTTGTCCTGCTATATTGTAAAAAGAACTGTACCGCCCTTGCCAGGCTTGGTTTACGGCCTTTTTTACCCCGGTTTGGGGAGCGGTCGTCGGCGATTTGTGGATATTCTGTAGCAATCTGACTGGATTTTGTTAACCGAACAGCTCAGACCGCCTGTTATTCATAGGCTTATATACCAGGGGTAGGGTTTAAGTGTTAAGAGACCTTTAACGAATCCGCTAGATTCTTCTGATATCAGCACCCAGTGCGTTCAGGCGCTGGTCAATGTGCTCGTAGCCCCTGTCTATCTGGTCGATATTCTGGATGGTACTCTTTCCCTGTGCGCAAAGCGCCGCAATCAGCAACGCGACACCCGCTCGAATATCAGGTGAAACCATATCGATTCCTCTCAGGGCTACCTGGCCGTCCAGCCCGATTACTACTGCTCTGTGGGGATCGCAAAGCACGATCTGGGCACCCATTTCAATCAGCTTGTCCACGAAGAACAATCTGCTTTCAAACATCTTCTGATGAATCAGGACAGTGCCTTTGGCCTGGGTAGCCGTGACGAGGACGATACTTAATAGGTCGGGAGTGAATCCCGGCCAGGGATGGTCGTATACGGTAAGGATGGAGCCATCAATAAACTTGTGAATCTCGTAGGACGACTGGGAAGGGATATGGATATCATCCCCCTTAATTTCCATTTGAATCCCAAGTCTGCCAAAGACTTCAGGGATGATGCCCAGATGAGCTACATCGGCGCCTTTAATGGTGATCTCACTCCGCGTTGCCGCTGCCAGTCCGATGAAAGAACCCACCTCAATCATATCAGCCAGTAGCCGGTGCTGACAGCCATGCATCCTTTCCACTCCTTCAATGACCAGCATGTTTGAGCCGATGCCGCTGATTCTCCCCCCCATACTATTGAGCATATGACAGAGCTGCTGGACATAGGGTTCACAGGCAGCATTATAAATATTGGTGATCCCGGGCGTGAGAGCAGCAGCCATGATGATATTGGCAGTTCCGGTAACAGAAGGCTCGTCAAGCAGGATCCGGGCTCCACGCATATTTTTCCCGTCGAGAGTGAACAGATTCTCAATAGGATCAAACTGAAATTGGACACCGAGGCTTTCAAAACCCCGGATATGGGTATCCAGTCTGCGACGGCCTATTTTGTCACCGCCGGGTTGTGGAATGTGGGCACGTCCGAAACGGGCTAGCATAGGCCCGGCAATCATCACAGCACCTCTGAGCTTACCAGACTTTTTCTTGAAAGTCTTATCAATAAAAAAATCCGGATTGACTTCGTCTGCCTGAAGGATCACTGTATTTCGTTCAGGACGCTCCACCTTGACACCCATGTCCTGCATGAGCTCAATCAGCGTATTGACATCGAGAATATCGGGTACATTCGTATAGGTCACTCGTTCCGTAGTCATCAATGCTCCGCAGAGCACCTGCAATGCTTCGTTTTTTGCTCCCTGAGGTATAATTGTCCCCTTCAGCGGCCGGCCACCGCGAATCTCGAATGCGCCCATAATCTCCTATTTGTTCTTGTTTTTATTGTATTTATTCCCGCGGTTCTTATTGTAGCTTCCGCCACCACCATAATTGTTCCGGTTACCGCCCTGCTGATTCCCTTTAAAATTGCGGTTATTGTTGTTTCTCCCCTGCTTGTAATTGGTGCGGGTGTCGAAATGCACTTTGAAGCCGCCGGTTTCGTACACCAACTGTCCATTGGTAAGTTCCGCAAGTTCATTCTTGATCATATCGTCATGAACGGGTTCTTTATGCCAGTTAGAATAGGCCAGCTTCATATAATAGCCCAGAGCCTGAGTGAATCCCTGGCGTTTTTCAGGATCCTTTTCAGCAAGCGCTTTTTCCATTAAGGAGTTGAAGTTCTTGCCAAAGTGCTTGTTCTTCACGGCCTCCTGTGGGTAAGGAATGGGGTCAGGTCTCTTCATCACCTGCTCTCTTGTGGGTGGCGGGAAGGGACTGTCAACCACAAGCTGAAAATCAGTCATCTGATAGAGGTGGTCCCACAGCTTGTGTTTATAATCCTCAAGTGCTTTTAAGTGAGGATTTAATGTTCCCATGATCTCGATGATGGCCTCTGCGTTTTTCAGTCTTTTTGCGGGATCCTCGATGGTCATCAGGAATTCAACCATACGTTGAACATTCCTTCCGTA
>JAEYQO010000046.1 GCA_023409975.1 Bacteroidota bacterium
GGGTTTACATGACACCAATAGGACACCAGTAAGACGTATGTACGACACCGTCCCCTGGTATTATGCCAGTTAGTTGGAACCTTCAAGGAAGGTACAAGGAACCTACAAGGAAGGTAGCTGGTACCTGGAAGGGCTTTGGCTCGTTCCGGGGTGTGATTTATCTGGTTTTTCTGAGATTTGTAACTAAACCCCTGCTGTAACTTCGGGCGAATAAATTGAAACTGAGTCTGCGTTCCCGAGATCTGACGGGTTGAAGGCGCTTTTTCAGGATGGCACCGGAACTTAGCTAACTGATCAATCGGGTGTTTTTTTCGAATCCCGTCTCTTAGATATTAATTTTCCACGGGCAACAGAGATAACTAATAAAAGAGCTATTTGATCGCAGGTGTTCGAAGATACCCTAATCCGGAGCCGTACGCACTTCTTTTTTTCTTTTTCAACCCTTACCATTACCTTTGCGCCAAATTTGAGGACCCGTGTCCTTTTTTATATTTTCAAACTTCTTTCTTATATAACTGAGTCGTATGCCAAACGTTGGTAAAATTAAGCAAATCATCGGACCGGTTGTGGACGTCTACTTCAGCAATGAAAACAAGCTGCCTGAGATCTACAACGCTCTGGAACTGACCCGTGAAAACGGTGACAAACTGGTACTTGAGGTACAGCAGCACCTCGGGGAAGATAGTGTGCGTACAGTAGCCATGGACGGTACCGAAGGTCTGGTACGTGGCATGGAGGTAGTCGATACCGGCCGTGCCATAGCAATGCCTGTGGGTGAGCAGATCCATGGTCGTCTGTTCAACGTAACAGGTGATGCGATCGATGGTTTGCCTCAGCCGGACAAAGCTAATGGCCGTCCGATCCACGCCAAACCACCAGCGTTTGAAAACCTGAGTACGGCTTCAGAAATTCTGTACACCGGTATTAAGGTGATCGACCTGATCGAGCCTTATGCAAAAGGTGGTAAAATCGGTCTCTTCGGTGGTGCCGGTGTTGGTAAAACCGTATTGATCCAGGAACTGATTAACAATATCGCCAAAGCCTATTCCGGTCTTTCTGTATTTGCCGGCGTGGGTGAGCGTACCCGTGAAGGGAACGATCTGATGCGTGAGATGATCGAAGCTGGTATCGTAAAGTATGGCGAGCAGTTCAAACATAGCATGGAAGAAGGTGGATGGGATCTGTCTTCAGTAAACCTTCAGGATCTGAAAGATTCAAAGGCAACCTTCGTTTTCGGACAGATGAACGAACCTCCGGGAGCACGTGCCCGCGTGGCGCTTTCCGGTCTGACGATCGCTGAATATTTCCGCGATGGTGATGGTACAGGTAAAGGAAAGGACATCCTGTTCTTCGTTGATAATATCTTCCGTTTCACTCAGGCAGGTTCTGAGGTATCAGCCCTTCTGGGACGTATGCCTTCAGCGGTGGGGTATCAGCCTACTCTTGCTACAGAGATGGGTCTGATGCAGGAGCGTATCACCTCAACAAGGAACGGTTCCATTACCTCCGTACAGGCGGTTTACGTGCCCGCGGATGACCTTACCGATCCGGCCCCGGCAACAACCTTCGCCCACCTCGATGCGACGACGGTACTTTCCCGTAAGATCGCGGATCTGGGTATCTATCCTGCGGTAGATCCACTGGATTCCACTTCAAGGATCCTCACTCCAATGATCGTTGGTGATGCACACTACAACTGCGCAAATAAGGTGAAGCTGATCCTTCAGCGTTACAAGGAACTGCAGGATATCATCGCGATCCTCGGTATGGACGAGCTGTCTGAAGAAGATAAACTGACCGTATCCCGTGCACGTAAAGTACAGCGTTTCCTCTCTCAACCATTCCACGTGGCTGAACAGTTCACCGGTCTGAAAGGTGTACTCGTTCCTATCGAAGAAACGATCCGCGGCTTTAACATGATCATGGACGGCGAAGTGGATGAATATCCGGAAGCAGCTTTCAACCTGGTCGGTACCATCGACGATGCTATCGCCAAGGGTAAGAAACTGATGGAACAAGCTAAAAATTAAAAACAAACTGCCAGCCCTCAGCAATGAGGGTTGGCGATTTTGAATAATCAGATAAAACCCCACGGGTTTATATGCAATTAGAAATTTTGTCTCCGGAGCATAAGGTTTACAGCGGTAATGTTTACGGCATCCAGTTGCCAGGTATTCAGGGGTCTTTCGAGATTCTTGAAAACCACGCACCTATGATTGCTTCATTGGGCAAGGGCAAAATGAAGATCATCAAGGACAAAAATACCACCGAGCTCTACGAGATCACCGGCGGTTTCGTAGAAGTGCTTAATAACAAAGCCAGTGTTCTGATCGAGGGCGCTACAGCTCTGGATTGATCCTCAAATTATCATTTCAGAAAACCGGGTGCTTCGCATCCGGTTTTTTTGTGCACTGACAGGCCACATCTCCACATCGCTGCTTTCCGGAACGACCCTTCCACCTGTCAGGCGATTTTTTCTACCTCAGAGTAATTACTTTTGAGCACATCGTGAATCTCCCTTTTTTCCTCGCACGACGATACCTGGTCCGGCAGAAAGGTACTTTTTCCTCCTTTATTATCAGGCTGGCTATAGGCTCCACAGCACTCAGTGTTGCTGTGATGATCCTGGCTATGGCCTTCATCAGCGGATTCAAATCGGAAATCAGAGAGAAATTGTTCAGTTTCTGGGGACATGTCATCATCACACCGTTCGATGTGAATGCCGGTGATATCATCACGCCCATACCCATTCGCTACGATCCGCTCCTGGTCCACCATATGGCGCAGATGCCTGAGGTAAAGCAGGTTTCCCCCTGGGCTGCCAGACCAGCCATCCTGCAGGCTAACGGAACCATGGAAGGTTTGAAACTGAAGGGGGTCACACAGGAGCATCAACTTTCTGAAAAAATTCGCCTCGAGGGCAGGCAGATCGATTATTCGGACAGTAGCTATGCAAAGGAGATCCTGCTCTCTCAAACGACCGCCAGCAGGCTTCGGCTGAAGCCGGGTGATGAGTTTCAACTCTATTTCCTGGAACCGGGTGCCGCCGCTCCGAGAATCAGAAAGGTGCTGCTGGCTGGTGTCTTCCATACAGGAATGGAGGAAATCGACAAAGAGTACGGCATCTGCGATCTGCGACTCTTACAGCGTATTAACAACTGGACACCGGATGAGATCAATGGGTATCAGATCGACCTCAAAGCGGGCGCTAACGCTGACTCCGTTGCATCAAAGGTCTTCTACGATCTGCTGGAAGCCCCGCTTGTTGCCAACACCATGCGCGATATCTACGTCAATATCTTCGACTGGCTGCAGCTTCAGGATCTGAATGCACAAATCGTGCTTGCCATCATGGCCATTGTGGCCATCATCAACCTCGCCGTAGCGCTGTTGATTCTCATCGTAGAACAATCGCGTATGGTAGGGGTGCTGAAGGCCATTGGTATGAACAACCGGAATCTTCAGTCCATTTTCCTGTATTATGCTGCAATGATAGCCGGCATCGGTATCCTGCTTGGAAATATCATCGGCGTCGGACTGTCCTGGTTGCAGCAGAAAACACAGTTTATCAGCCTTAACGAATCTGTCTATTATATGGAGCATGTGCCGGTTCAACTGGTGGGCTGGCAGGTTCTGATAATAGACTTAGTAACGCTGTTTCTCTGCGTAATGATCATGCTATTACCTTCCATGATAGTACGGAGAATGGGTATCACAAAAGCAATACAGTTCAAATAGTTTGGCCGCCACTGAACATATCCGCCTGATCCCTGCCGCTCAGATAGACCGGCAGCTTTGGGATGCCTGTGTGACCTCAGACACCAGGGCAACGATCTATAGCCTTTCCTGGGTGCTCGATGCCCTGTCTGATGACTGGGAAGGTCTGGTCGGCGGTGATTATCAGACGGTCCTGGCATTGCCGGTAAAGCGTCGCGCAGGACTGAAGATGGTTTACGTTCCTCCTTTCATCCAGCGGCTCGGGTTCGCAGGCTCTCAGGATTCAAACACCTTGAATGCTTTCATAAAAATAATAGAAGGGCGTTACAGGCTCATGGAATACGCAGCATCCCGGCAGCTTTCACTTCGGAATACAGCATGCCACACAAGGACGAATTATATCCTCAATCTGAATCGCTACGAAGATGTCCGGAAGAATTATTCCGAAGCCTGCATCAAAAACCTGCGTAAGTCGGAAAAACGGGGAGCGCAATTCGCCGAAGACCTCCAGATTGATGAGGTGATTCAGCTATTCCGGCAGGCTTACGGAAACAAAGCCGCCTACACAGCGGATCATTACCTGGCTGTGCACCGGTTATACAAAGAGGCCCTAAAGCATGGATCCGCAATTCTTGCAGGGGTAAGAAATGAAACCGGGGAACTGGTCTACGGGGCGTTTCTCCTGAAGGATACGAAACGTATCTATTACCTGATCGGTGCTCCAACCGATACTGGAAGAACCATGCGGGCAACCTATTTTTTTATCGACCAGATCTTCCAACGCTGGTCTGCCTCAGGACTCACCTTCGATTTTGAGGGCTCGGACATCCCCTCTGTTGCGGATTTTTACCGTTCATTCGGTCCGGAAAAGGAAACCTATTATCGTTTCTTCCGAAACGCCTATCCATTTCCGCTAAAACAGATTCTGGACCGAAAGCTTGGCTGGAAACAGTCATAGCAGACTGATATGGTGCGTCATTTTGTCCCTGTTTCAGGGGCTGGCAAGCTTATTGAACCTAAATTTGCGGCATGTTTTTCAAAAAAAAGAAACCTATGAGCGAACAATCGTTTGAAAAAGAGCAGGTAACAAATGAATCCATCGACAACACGTCTGCCGATCAGTCAGACATGACAAAGGGTGAAGCATTAGATCAGTCAGAAGAAGCTGTAGCAAACGCGCTTAACACGGATGATAGCATTCCGGGGACCCAGCATCTGGATGATGAAATCGGAGAGGAAAACGAAATGGAAAAGCTGAAGGAAGAACTGGCAGAGGCGAAAGATAAATACCTTCGTCTCGTAGCAGAATTCGATAACTTCAGAAGAAGAAATGCTAAGGAAAGGGTAGAGCTGATTCAGACAGCCGGAAAGGATATCGTACAGTCACTTCTGGTAGTTCTCGACGACACAGAGCGTGCTGAAAAACAGATGGAAAAGGCGACAGATCCGGAAGCTGTTAAGGACGGCGTTAAGCTGGTTTTCAATAAGCTCCGGAGTACACTACAGCAGAAGGGACTGAAGAAGATGGAAAGTATCAACCAGCCTTTTGATGCAGATCTGCACGAGGCAATTACTGAAATTCCCGCCCCAACGGAGGATATGAAAGGAAAAGTGATCGATGAGACAGAGCCCGGTTACTACCTGAACGATAAATTGATCCGTTACGCTAAAGTGATCGTAGGTAAATAAAATTCGGGTTGTTATTCGCAGCCATTTATAGCAATTTTGCCTCCCGTTTTTGCGAGGCCGACAAAAAAGTATATGTCAAAAAGAGATTATTACGAGGTACTGGGGGTGTCAAAAAGCGCCAGCGCTGATGAAATCAAGAAGGCGTACAGAAAGATCGCCCTCAAGTATCACCCGGACAGGAATCCCGGAGATCAGGAAGCCGAAGAAAAGTTCAAGGAAGCGGCTGAAGCATATGATGTGCTTTCGAATACCGATAAGCGTGCGCAATACGACCGGTTCGGACATGCTGGTATGAGCGGCGGTGGCGGCGGCTACGGCGGCATGCGCATGGAAGATATCTTCTCCAACTTCGGTGATATTTTCGGGGACGATGTGTTTGGCAGCTTCTTTGGTGGAGGCGGAAGACCAGGTGGTCGCCGGCAGGGTACCAGGGGCGCTAACCTCAGAGTGAAGCTGAAGCTGAACTATGCTGAAATCGCCAATGGCGTTAATAAGAAAATCAAGGTAAAGAAATACGTTCCCTGCGACACCTGTAGTGGTAGCGGAGCCAAAGACAAAAGTTCTGTTCAGACTTGTAATTCCTGCGGTGGAAGCGGCCAGGTGCGTCGGGTGACCAACACTTTTCTCGGACAGATGCAGACTGTTACAACCTGCCCCACCTGTAACGGTGAAGGCACGCAGATCACGGCGAAATGTGGCAGTTGTAAAGGGGAAGGCAGAGTGTACGGAGAAGAGATGCTGAGTCTGGATATTCCTGCAGGCGTTCAGGAAGGCATGCAACTGAGTATGTCTGGCAGGGGTAATGCAGGTGAGCGAGGCGGTCCTCCGGGCGATCTGCTGATCCTGATCGAAGAAGAACGACATGCAGAACTGAGGCGTCATGAGCTGGATGTTGTTTACCAGCTGTACATCTCTTTCCCCGATGCTGTACTGGGTACGCAGGTAGAGGTGCCAACCATCGAGGGTCGGGCCAAGATTAAGATTCCTGCGGGAACCCAAAGCGGCAAGATATTCCGGTTGAAAGGAAAAGGCTTCCCGGCCTTCCAGTCTTATGAAAAGGGTGATGAGCTGGTAGAGGTAAACGTATGGTCTCCTCAGAGTTTGACCAGCGAAGAAAAGGAATTGCTGGAGCAACTTCGTGAAGCGCCGAATTTCAAGCCCGGTCCCGGAGCTAAAACGGAAAAGGAAGACAAGAGTTTCTTCGATAAAATAAAAGACGCATTCGGGGGTTGATTTCAACCCCTTTTTTTATTGATGTATCCGGACGTAATTCCAAACCACCCCGAGCCCACCCCGAGCCATGGTAGAGGCAGGCTAGAGTCAGACCTCTGTTAGAAAACTTCCGGACACACTCTTGGCATTCCGTACTGATTCAGTAATCATTCCGTATCGGTTACCTGTTGGTAATAGTTTTAGACGATGGTCCACAAGCAGATTTCAGGCAATTCTTTCGATTTCCTTCTTTCGTTTTAGCTGAAACCTTGCAATAGTTTGCTTTATTATGAAATATGACCGCTAAGATTCTCAAATTTCCCAACCTGTCGACATGGTATTGACAAGGTATCAACAAGGAGTCAACAAGGAGTCAACAAGGAGTTAACAAGGAGTCATCCCCCATTCTCGTTCGTCTAAATAATTGATGTCGTAATTACATATGAGGCGAAATAATGGCTCCGCATATTTGATGCCAGAGATTTTCTTTCCGCGCCAGGCGGGGTGTTGCTGTGTGTTGCGCAACAACAGCAATGGGTTTAGATGAGAATGGTTTCTCAGTTTTGCAAAGACCTTCGGAAGTAATCAGGCGTTCGGCAGTGGTCAGTTTTCAGTAGCGTGTTAACCATCAATCAAAAACCGACAAAGATGAATCAGCAGCGAATAAGTAGTCCGGCCGCGAAGGCGAAGGCCAAAGCGAAGGAAAACCATCAACTATCAGCATCAACCAATCCGTTAGCCATTGGTCGTTGGCGGAGAGCTGAAAGGATGGCAGGGAAAAATGGCGAAAGCGAAAGCCAAAGTGAAGACTGCCCACGACCAATGTTGCAATACATGAAGTCCCCCTCAACCCACAACCCCCAACCCACATCTTTCAACCATCAACCATATTATACAGGCAACTGCTCCTGTTTTCTTTTCCTGATCAGGAACTCAGTGCCGGAACTTAGTTTCTTAGCAGTGGGTGATTTGAGGTTGATGATTCTCCAGAATGGTGCCACCTCCTCCTCTTTCTTTCCCTGCTGAAGCTGATCCCAGGCATTTTCCGCCACTATCCTCAGGAAAATGCCGGTCGTTACAGGGCAGGTGTAGTCGGCATTATAATCGGCCGCCAGATCTTTGCGGAGCTGACTCAGCGTGGTCTCCGATCCCTCAGGGATGTTTTTAAGGTAGTTCTCTACAATGCCCGGAGTAGCTATGAGCATTCTACTTCCCTGGGGAATATCAGCGAACGTTTTTGTGGTCGTCTCGACAACCGGTTGCATCTCAGGCTGCATTTTTTCAGCCCAGGTTTTTCTTTTATATGCCATAGAATAGCGGTATTTTGAAATCGCAGGTACAAATTTAGCTGCTGTACAACATTTTTTTATATGCGATCGTTGCTGGTATTACTGATCCTGATCATTATTTTCGATTACGGTTATGGTCAGCAGCCTGGGTGCACCGATCCTCTCGCAACAAATTACAACTCCTCAGCAGCAATAAACGACGGCAGCTGCGTCTACCCTCAAACGACTATTCAGCCATATGCCTCCAACCAGCTTTCGGATGATATTGAAGAGACTTCCGGCCTGATCTGGTGGAATGGTAGTTTCTGGACCCATAACGATAACTCAGATACCCGTTTATATGCCATTGATAGCAGTAATGGCGTCATTTCTCAGTCGGTTGCTATAGCTCAGGCAGGAAATCAGGATTGGGAAGAACTGGCACAGGACGATCAGTACCTGTACATCGGAGACTTTGGGAATAATGGCAATGGGAACAGACAGAACCTGCATATCGTCAGGGTCTTAAAAAGCAGCCTGACAACCGGTCCTGTCCGCGATACCATCTTTTTCAGTTATGAAGACCAGACCGACTTCACAGGCACAGGTCCGAATGCTACTAATTATGATTGCGAGGCATTCATCGTCAGTAACGATAGTATCTACCTTTTTACGAAACGCTGGGTTGACAAGAAATGCTTTCTGTATGCCCTGCCCGTAACTCCGGGAATTTATACCGCAAAACTGCTGGATTCCCTGAATGCAGGGGGATTGATAACCGGCGCCAGTTATCTGAAAGACAAACGTGTGGTCGTACTGAGTGGTTATGGATTCTTTGCCCCGCCTTTTGTGTATTTGCTCTATGATTATCAGGGCCATGATTTCTTTGGGGGAAACAAACGTAAGATCCAGGTTGGGCAGGCGCTTTCACAAGTGGAGGGAATCGCCACTGTGGACGGGCAAACCTATTATCTCACAAATGAAAAACTGTCGAACAGATTAGCAACCATACAGCCTCAATTAAGGCGACTCAACCTCGCACCGTTTCTGGAACAGTATTACCAGACCGGTCTTACACAGACGCTCCGGAAGAATGGAACTGGAAGCTTAAAATTGTATCCGAATCCTGCTACGGGTTTGATCGGGTTGGGAATCGAGGCCGAAGATGCCGATCTGGTTAGGATGGAATTTCGGAACTTGACTGGTAAACTATTCTGGTCTGAGACGGGGCAGCTTCAGAAAGGATTGAACCACGTAACACTTGAACTACCGGATCTCGAAGTAGGAGTCTACTTCCTTACGGTCAAAGGGAGTTCGCTGAATCTGAAACAGCAATTGATATTTCAGGGCTACTGATTATTTCCAGGCGGTATAGAGGGTGGTTATGCCAAATGTGAGCGGCCGGGCTTTCGTTTTTGAGAATCCACATTGCTGCAAAATCTCGCAGAACCGTTTTCCCTCCGGGAAGGCCTTTACAGACTCCGGCAGGTAAGTATAGGCACTGCTGTGACGGGAAACCATTTTACCCAATGCCGGGAGGATAAACCGGAAATAGAACTGGTAAAGCTGCTTGACCGGGAATCCTGAAGGATGCGAAAACTCCAGGATGACTACCTTTCCTCCGGGACGTAATACCCGCTGCATCTCTTTCAGCCCCGCCTCAAGGTTTTCGAAGTTCCTAACTCCATACGCACACATGACCACATCAAATCCTTCAGGTTCAAAGGGTAGTGATTCACTGTCACCCGGTTCTAGCCGTATGAGCGCCTCAAGGCCTTTATCCTTCACTTTCTTCCTGCCCACCTCGATCATCTGTTCTGCGATATCAACCCCGATAATCGACTCCGGATTAAGTCGCGCTGCAGCAATAGCAAGATCTCCTGTGCCGGTTGCTACATCCAGTATTTTACGGGGCTGCACTTCTCCCGCCTCGCGGATAGCTTTCTTTCGCCACCCCCTGTCAATGCCCATCGAAAGAAAATGATTCAGGAAATCGTATTTACCCGCGATATTGTTGAACATCTCGGCTACCTGAGCTTTCTTATTTAAATTTGACCGGGCATCAGGAACTATGCCTGCGGCAGGGTTCGAAGAATCACTTGACTGCATGACTGCAAAAGTACACTAACACCAGCTATGGAAATTCGCACAGCTAAATATCTGATCTCCAGTCCCAAACTGGAAAACTGCCCGAAGCCTGACCGCCCGGAATACGCATTTATCGGCCGGTCCAATGTCGGCAAGTCTTCCCTTATTAATATGCTCACAGGTCAGACGAAGCTGGCCAAGACCTCTGGAAGTCCGGGAAAGACGCAGATGATCAACCATTTCGTGATCAATGATTCCTTTTATATAGTCGATTTGCCGGGATATGGTTATGCCAGAGTTTCTCAGTCTCAGCGGGCAAAATGGGAGAAGATGATCGAGCAGTATCTGAGAGAACGGGAAAACCTGATGACGGTATTTGTGCTGATCGACAGCCGCCACGAACCTCAGAAGCTGGATCTGGAGTTTCTTAGGAAACTGGGCGACTGGCAGGTGCCCTTCAATATCATCTTCACCAAGATGGACAAAAGCGGGCAGAAAGAGGCCCACAAAAACGCTCGTCTGTTTATCGATGAGATGAAGAAGGAGTGGGAGTTTATACCGCGCAGCTTCATGACCAGTGCCGTCAAAACCACGGGGCGCAAAGAGATCCTGGGCTACCTTTCGGAGCTGAATGAAGAGTTTCAGACTGCAGCAAAGGAAGGCCGCATCTGATCAGTGGCTTCAGGATTTAGTATAAGGGAGTATTTCCTCCAGGTATTTACGATCATTGGAAAGACGGGGCACTTTGTGCTGACCGCCTAATTTCCCTTTGTCTTTCAACCAGTGGGTAAAGCCGCCGGCTGGCATCTGGTGGACGATAGGACGACGGAGCGCTATATCCTTATGTCGTTTGGCTTCGTAGTCCGAATTGATCTCCTGCAACGCCTTGTCCATTTCCGTAACAAAGTTTTCCAGCGGGCAGGGAAGTTTGCTGAACTCAATGATCCATTCATGGGCGCCATTTTCTGAACCGGTCATGTAAACAGGTGCAGCGGTATAGTCGGTCACCACCGCGCCAGTCTTCTGACAAGCCTGGGCAATAGCATAATCGGAATTGTCTACAATAACTTCTTCCCCGAAGGCATTAATGAAATGTTTCAGTCTGCCTGAAACTTTTATGCGGAAGGGGTTCAGAGAGGTGAATTGAATGGTGTCTCCAACGATATACCTCCAGAGACCACAATTCGTATTGATGATCAGCGCATAGTTCTTGTTGAGCTCTACTTCCTTCAGGCCAAGTGTCACCGGAAATTCCTTACCCTGTTCTTCCACAGGCATGAACTCATAAAAGATACCATGGTTTAGCATGAGCAGCATCCCTTCCTGTTCCAGATCGTCCTGCGCAGCGAAGAACCCTTCCGAAGCATTGTAAGATTCAAGATAATTGATCTTGCTCTTGGGGAAAAATTGTTCAAACTGCTGGCGGTAAGGCTTAAAACTCACGCCGCCGTGAATATATAGTTCCAGGTTTGGCCAGATCTCGTGCAGGTCATTCGTTCCTGCAAGTTCAAACAGGCGTTTGATCAGAACGATCGTCCAGGTGGGAACACCCGCAATATAGGTGACATTCTCGTGGATCGTGCTCTGCGCCATCCTTTCGATCTTGGCTTCCCATTCATCCATCAGGGCGATGGAAAGGTCTGGTGTGCGCATAAACTGTCCCGCCCAGGGCATGTTCTGCAGCATCACGGCAGAAAGATCTCCAAAAAACGACTCCTCATTGAGCTGGTTGATCTGGTGACTGCCTCCGATGACCAGACATTTGCCGTCCAGAACGTCCGATTGCGGGAACATTCTCAGGTATAATGCTAAAACATCCTTTCCTGCTTTATAATGGTTATCATCGAGGCATTCTTTACTGATAGGAATGAACTTGCTCTTATCACTGGTGGTGCCGCTGGATTTGGCAAACCAGTTGATAGGAGATGGCCAGAGGATATTCTGTTCACCCTCCAGAATTCGCTGAATATAGGGCTTGAGGCTATCGTAATCATTGACTGGAACGGCTTTTCTGAAATCGGCTACGCCATTAAACTTCTCAAACCCATATTTCTTGCCGAACTCTGTGTATTGGGCTTCGCTGATCAGATCATTGAACACCTGGGTTTGAGTATCAATAGGATTCAGCATGAAATTGTCAATCGCACTCTGGCGCAATTTCATGAATCCCTTCATGGCTGGACTAATGATACTCATCGAATTAGTTCCTGATCAAAAAATTAAGCCAGCTTATCAGCTTAGTTTTTTCTTCAGTTCAAAATTTTGACCAAGATACACTTTTCTCACCTGTTCATCTTCCGCCAGCTCCTCAGCTGTACCCGCTTTGAGGATCTTTCCTTCAAACAGGAGATAGGCATGATCGCAAATGGGAAGTGTGGCTTCAACCCGGTGATCTGTAATGAGAATACCCAGTTGTTTGTACTTCAGGTGGGCAACAATATTCTGAATATCTTCCACAGCAATAGGGTCAATTCCCGCAAATGGCTCATCAAGTAGTATGAACTTCGGATCGACGGCCAAAGCTCTGGCAATCTCTGTCCGGCGACGCTCACCACCACTCAGAACGTCTCCCGGACTTTTCCGGACGTGCGTCAGTCGAAACTCCTCCAGCAGCGTTTCAAGCTTCTTCTTTTGTTCTGCACGGGAGAGCTTCGTCATTTCCAGCACGGCAGAAATATTGTCCTCTACAGAGAGTTTGCGAAAAACGGAGGCTTCCTGAGGCAGGTAGCCAATTCCCATTTTTGCGCGCTTGTACATAGGGAGATCCGTAATGTCTTTATTGTCAAGATAGACAGTCCCCTCGTCCGGCTTCACCAAACCCACCACCATATAAAAGGAGGTGGTTTTACCCGCTCCGTTAGGTCCGAGCAGACCCACGATCTGCCCCTGAGAGACATCAAACGATACATTATTCACTACCGTCCGGTTCCGGTATCTCTTATACAAGCCCTCGGTATGGATCTTCACTCAAGCTGAATTTAGTGTCAAAAATAACAAACGGGAGCCTTGCCTGATTGTTTTAACTGTTAATCTATAACTTAGGTCAGGAATATTATTTTTGCCGACTGTTTATGAAAGTCACCCAGCACCTGGCAGAGGCCAGTAAGACCATTATTTCGTTCGAGATCCTACCCCCTACAAAAGGGAAAAGCATTGAATCTATTTATAGTCATCTGGATCAGCTCATGGAGTTTGATCCTGCGTTTATCAATGTCACCTATCATCGTGCAGAGCAGGTGTTTAAAAAACGATCTGACGGGAGTTTTGAACGGGTAGAGATCAGAAAGCGCCCGGGAACCGTGGGTATTTGTGCGGCAATCATGAATAAGTACAAAGTGGAGGCGATTCCGCACCTGATCTGTGGTGGTTTTAGTAAGGAAGAAACGGAAAACGCCCTGATAGATCTTCATTTTCTGGGTGTGAAAAATGTTCTTGCCTTAAGAGGGGATGCTGCAGCCAATGAAAAGTTTTTCACGGCCTATCCCGGTGGTCATCGCTTCGCAGACGAGCTGGTAAAGCAGATCATCGGATTGAATAACGGTATTTACCTCGAAGAAGATATCATGGATGGTGTGAAGACCGACTTCTGCATCGGGGTCGCCGGATATCCTGAGAAGCATTTTGAAGCACCCAATATGGAGACTGATCTTTATCATCTGAAAAGAAAGATCGAACTGGGCGCAGATTATGTCACCACCCAGATGTTCTATAATAACAAGTATTTCTACGAATACCTCGATCTCTGCAAGGAACATGGCATCAACGTTCCCATTGTTCCAGGGATGAAGCCGCTCACCAGCAAAAGGCAGCTTACCACCATACCTTCAATTTTTAATGTAGAGGTTCCTGTAGATCTTTATAAGGAAATGATGAATGCCAAAACGGATGCTGATTGTGAAAAAGTAGGGGAGGAATGGCTTCTGGCCCAGTGTCAGGATCTCATCCGTAATAAGGTGCCGGTACTTCATTTCTATACACTGGGTAAACCCCATGTTATTTACAATGTTCTGAAGCGCCTTTTATAAACCTGCAATATTTATCGAATGAGCAAGACGGTTTCTACCATCCTGTTGCTGGTGCTGTCCAATACCTTTATGACTATCGCCTGGTACGGACATCTGAAATTTAAATCAGGTCCCCTGCTAAGCCGCGGGCTCATTGGGGTCATTTTAGTAAGCTGGGCCATCGCCTTCTTCGAATACTGCCTGATGGTACCTGCAAACAGGCTGGGCTACGAGGGTAATGGCGGGCCGTTCAATATGTGGCAGCTAAAGGTTCTGCAGGAAGTCATCACCCTCGTGGTTTTTACTGTCTTCACACTACTCGTTTTCCGGAATGAAACGTTCAGACTCAACCACCTGATAGGCTTCGGTTTCCTCGTATTGGCCGTCTATTTTATTTTCCGGAAGTAGAACCCTGAGTGGTGTCTCCGTAAGGGAGTGCTCCATGCTCCCGAAGCAGATCCTGTAATAGAATGATTCTTGTGTTGAACCAGTTGCGGGAAGTATCCGCTCTTGCGACCTGAAAGTTCATAGCAAAAAAATAAGGGTAGTTTCGGATGTCGCTTTTGTTCATCGACTTCTCATGCTCCTTATAACGTTCTATCCTTTCCACATATCCCACAACCCAGTACAGCATTGAATCTTGCTGCTGTGCGGTGCCCGTTTTATAATACAGCTTATAGTCGTCGGTCTGCTCCTGCAGCATCATACTACGTACGATACGCTGACTTCTTTCAGCAAAAGGCAGTTCATCGAAATACAACTTCTTTATCAGACCAACCTGCTCATCGGCAGAGATCTTCAGAGAATTATCCAGCCAAAACTGATCTACTGTATTCCCCATTTGACGGTTCCCATATTGCACCGTATCGAGGTAGTGCTGCATATAGTCCTTGTCGATCCTTCTGGCCAGCTCCTGGAAGTAACCGACATTGCTTACCCTGAATGCCTGACGGAGGGTCATGTCCTGGTTCCAGTCTGGGTTCCAGCGTTCAACACTATCCCAGGCAATGATGAACTGGTCGTCGGCCGCAACAGGGATATCCAGTGCCACCAGCGAATTGAAGATCTTGAACGTTGAGGCAGGGGTGTATTGTGTCAGACAACGTTCCTTGTTATAGAAATAGATGGATTCATGCGTGTGATCGCGAACAATGAAGCAGCCGTCCTGTACACCATGATTGTTGAAGATGGTGCCCCATTCCTCTTTATCGTGAATTCTTGTTTCCGCGCAGGAGGAAAGCCCTATCGCAGCGAGGAGGATGATCAGGTAGTTGCAGAAATTGGAATTCATTGATTTTGACATTGCTGCGCAAAGTTAACTCAATGTTTCAGGACCCGCGAAAGAGGCTGGTATTAAATTGACTGCTAACTTTGAATCGATGAGTCCTATATTAATTAAAGGAGCGACAATTGTCAATGAAGGCTCCTCTAAAGTTGCAGACCTCCTGATCCGGAACGGAAGGATCGAAAAGATAGCAGATATTATAAATCCCGGGGGTGCAACCCGGGAAATTAATGCAGAGGGCTTACTGCTCCTGCCGGGTGTAATTGATGATCAGGTACACTTTCGCGAGCCCGGGCTGACCCATAAAGCGACTATTGCATCTGAGGCAAGAGCTGCAGTTGCGGGAGGGGTGACCTCATTTATGGAAATGCCCAACACAAGTCCGGCTGCACTGACACAGGCACTGCTGGAAGAAAAATATCAGCGAGCTGCCCAGACATCTGTGGCCAACTATTCATTTTTTATGGGAACGGCCAATGACAATGCTGATGAAGTTTTACGAACAAATGATAGGAGAAAGGATATCTGTGGTATTAAGATCTTTATGGGTTCGAGCACAGGGAGCATGCTCGTTGATAATTACCTCACTTTAAACAAGATCTTTTCTGAAGCAGAAATCCTGATCGCCACCCATTGTGAGGATGAAAACATCATCAATGCTAATAAAAAGAAATATGCGGAGGCCGATCATGCAGGATTTCATCCGCTGATCCGAGATGTAGACGCCTGCTTCGAAAATAGCTTCACGGCTGTGCAACTCGCGATGAAGCATAATACCCGCCTGCACATCCTTCATATCAGCACCGCAAAAGAACTGCAGCTGTTCGGCAATATGCTTCCCCTGAAAGAAAAGCGTATTACCGCTGAGGTCTGTGTGCACCACCTGCATTTCACCTCGGAAGATTACGAGCAATTCGGAAATCTCATCAAATGCAACCCCGCCATCAAGGCTCCGGAAAACAAAACAGCACTCTGGCAGGGCTTACTTGATGATCGGCTGGATATAATTGCTACAGATCATGCACCCCATACCTGGGAGGAAAAACAGCTTCCGTATCAACAAGCCCCCTCCGGAGTGCCGCTCGTACAACACTCATTACTGCTGATGCTGCAGTATGTGCAACAGGGGAAACTGACGGTTGAAAAGCTGGTAGAGAAGATGGCGCACGCTCCCGCAGTTTGCTTCCAGATGCTGGAACGAGGGTATATCCGTGAAGGCTATTGGGCGGATCTTGTTTTGGTGGATATGAAGGATTCATCACCGGTTACTAAAGCCAGTCTGGAATATAAATGTGGATGGTCACCTTTTGAAGGGCATGAATTTCCAGCAAAAATTAGGTACACCTTTGTAAATGGCCATCTGGCCTATAATGATGGCAGGGTGGATGATAGTGTTAAAGGCAGCCGTCTGCTGTTCGACAGGTAATGCAGAATGACAAAACCACATTAAAGGACCTCTCGTTTCTCGGCTCCGGTCACCACAGTGTGTTTCATCTGATCGATCACACTACGACACATGCAGGGCGGGACCAACTGAGAAATCTGGTGCTTTCACCACCTTCTGGCTACGAATCGCTTCTGTCGCTTCAGCAGGCGGTCGGGTTCCTGGCAGAGCACCCTGAAGCCTGGACCCGGATCATTTCGAACGGTACGCTGGTAATGTTGGAGAAGTTCTTCGAATCAGCAGATACCGCAGGGCATCAGCCAGGTTCGATCAGCCTCCGGCTGGGGACTATTTTTCAGAAACTCTTTAATAAGGGTCAATACACCCTCACTCAGTTTTCTATCTCTCATCTGTCTGATTTTTTCAGAGGATGTAAGGAGTTGCTTCGCATGCTGGAACTGGAAGGCCTTCCCGAAAGGCTTCGGCTGATACTAATGGAAATCAAAGAAGAGCTTGATCGTGATCCAACCGCACATGCTGTTCTCGCCGTAGATAAAAGAACGCCCTATCCTGAGCTTGCGAAGCTCAGCTACCTCGCCCGCAGGCAATTGAAAAATCCAGTGTATCGAATGATGCAGCACTATGCGAAGCTGGATGCCTGGCATTCCATGGCTGTAGCCACAGTGAAACACGGATGGGTCTTTCCGAAACTGAATCCTCCATTTCCGATCAGGATGAAAGCTGACGGGCTCTATCATCCGCTCCTGAAAAAGCCGGTCTCTTACGATATCGACTTTGACAGAAACCGTAATTTTTTACTGCTTACCGGGGCGAATATGTCTGGCAAGACGACTTTTATGAGAGCGCTTGGAGTGAGCGCCCTCCTGGCTCACCTGGGAATGGGCGTACCGGCAACCTCGTTTGAGATCAGTTTCCTGCAGGGTATCATCACAAATATGTACGTGGAGGATAATATCCTTGCAGGCGAATCTTTCTTTTTTGCGGAAGTGCAACGAATTAAGGAGACCGCCAGGCGGCTACAGGAACCCCAGCCGCATCTGGTATTGATGGATGAATTGTTCAAGGGGACTAACGTACATGATGCCTTTGAATGTACAAAAGCGGTGGTAGAAGGACTCCTCAGATATGACCGTCATATTATGGTGCTGTCTACCCATCTCTATGAGGTGGCACAACAATTTGTGGATCGCAAAGAACTGATCTTTGCCTATTTCGTAACCGAAATGTCTGAAGAAGGGGGATATAGTTTCAGATACGAACTGAAATCCGGTATCTCCAATGACAGGATCGGATACAGGATACTGCAAAAAGAAGGTGTGATCGCATTGTTGCAGGACAAAAAAGAAGGTTAGAAAAGCATATCGGACACAATCCTGTAATTTTGAACAGGAAGTATTGCAGACGAACGAATAAAAAACAACATGACTGAATTCCGGCCCGGTAGATTCCAGATCCTGCCACCCATAGTAAAAAACCTGTTGATCATCAATGCGCTGGTGATGTTTCTCACCTATGTGATGGAGAACATGGGTATAGATGTGGTGGAAATGCTGGGGCTACACTACTGGCGATCACCACATTTCAGACCCTGGCAATTGGTAACGCATATTTTTATGCATGGCAACTTTATGCACCTTTTTTCCAATATGTTTGCGCTTTGGATTTTCGGGAGTGTGCTGGAGAATGTCTGGGGAGGAAAAAGGTTTCTCACTTTTTACATGATTTGTGGACTGGGTGCAGCGCTCCTCCACATGGCCGTTCTGGGATATGAATTCCGTCTCTTCGAAAATGCCTTCTATGAATACCAGCAAACAGCAGCGCTGGATACTTATATAAAATTCATTGAATCTCAGAATCTGGACCGGATCGCCTGGTTCCAGAGCCTGCGCACTTTCTGGGAATCGAACCCCTCCTGCGGAAACTGTGTGAGTCAATCCATCGAGGCCATCAATATGCGCTACCTGAGCATGATCAACCAACCCACAGTGGGAGCCTCGGGCGCAGTGTTCGGGATACTTTTCGCCTTCGGTTACCTGTTTCCAAACACGCTTCTATATATATACTTCCTTGTGCCCGTAAAGGCAAAGTATGTAGTGGCTGCCTATGCGTTGTTTGAATTGATGGCTGGGATCAGAAATTCTGCCGGCGATAATATCGCCCATTTTGCCCACCTTGGTGGTATGCTTGTTGCATTTATTATTTTAAAAATATGGAGCCGGAACGTAAGAAACCGGTTTTACTGAGGATGTTATGAAAGCAGTGTACAGAAAACCCGATCAGCTTCTGATTCCCGGTTACAAGGAAAATGGCGCCTTGCAACTGATCGTCGCCAGCGGTGTCACCTTCGTGATTTTTCACTTCATCCGCATCGTCATGCTGTTGGTGGAGATGGACAAGCAGGAGGTGTATGATATCATGTTTCCGAATATGGGGCTTGCCACTGTCGCTGCACTGAAAGAAAAGTTCTGGACGGTGCTGACCTATGGATGGATTCATCATGGATTCTTCGATTGGTTCACCAATATGATCTGGTTATATTGTTTTGGCGCGGTACTTCAGAATCTGGCAGGGTATAAGCAGGTCATCCCGGTGTTTACTGCCGGTCTGATCATCGGCGGCGGCTTTTATCTCGGTGCGCAGGTGGCCGCACCAGACTTGTTCCATCCCGGCAGTCATATCTTCCTGGGAGCCCAGGCCGGTGTGCTGGCTCTGGCGATCGCAGGAATCACCCTGTGTCCGGGATACCGCCTGCACATCTCATCCAGTTTCACCATCCCCCAAAGCCTCGTAGTGGGGATTTACCTCTTGCTCAATCTCGTAGTTTATATACCCGACCAGCTGTATGTGCTCGCTTTGGGACTCGGTGGCGTAGTAACCGGATTTGGCTATGCAAAACTATTGCAGGCCGGTTTTCAGCCGGGAGAAGGCGTTTACCGGACATTGGGTAGAATACAGCGGGTGGCCACTCCCGACGAGGAACGACTTCAGGAGAAGAAATCCGCAAAAAGGATGGAGGTCCTAAGAGGGATGTATGAAGCCAAAACAGGTATCTCGCAGCAACGGATTGACGATATTCTGGATAAAATAAATGAGGCAGGTTTCCATTCACTTTCCCGTGAAGAAAAGGATATTCTGATGAGGGCAAGCAAAGACAATTAATTTGAATACCTGAGGTGAAAAGAGCCAAAAGCCTTCTTGGTAGGATATTCAGCAGTACGCTGCTTCTGCTCAATCTTGGTGCCATAATATGGTTGCTGCTTTGTTATGCGGCCAGCGTACTCAGTCCCATCGAAGTCGGTTACTTTACTTTTTTCTCTCTGACTACTCCCTTTGCAATTCTGGTTAACCTGATCTTCATTGCGCTCTGGCTGCTCACCAGGGGCAAATGGAGAGCGCTGTTTTCTATCGCCATCCTGGTCATCTGCTGGAAACTGGTTTCTTCCGTTCTGGGCTTTAATTTTTTCTCGTCTGATGACTGGGTTAAAGGCCCTGAAAGATTGAAGGTGATCAGCTGGAACGTTCACGCAATGGGCGCATTCGACAGGACCCACGAAAAGCAGAACGCCAGGGAGATTATGGATTTTCTGGAAGCAGAGGATGCTGATCTGTTATGCCTGCCTGAATATGCGCTGCATGCTGATCCTGTTAAACGCACCTATACACCTGAGATCAAAAAGAGGAACGGTTACAGCTTCTTCCATTTTAGCGAGGATAATGATTACGGACAGGCCATCAAGCTCGGAACCGCAATATTTTCCCGCTATCCCGTGGTTTATAAAAAGAATCATCCACTTGGGAAATACATTTACATGGTTCAGTGCGACCTCAAACTGCCGAACGACCGCGTCATATCCGTATATACACTCCACCTCCAGTCATTCGGCCTGAGTGATAATGATAAAGACCTGTTCGAGGAGGCTCGTCAGAAAAGAAATGCGGACGCGCTTAGCGAAAAGAGCCGTTCCTACGCATGGAAGTTCAGGAGGGCCTATGAACGCAGGGCTTCTGAAGCAGAAATCGCTGCCAGAATCATCAGCTCAGGTAAACATCCAGCTATAGTATGCGGCGATCTGAATGACCTGCCATTTTCTTACACATACAATACCATCAGAGGTGATCTGAGAGATGTGTTCGCAGACAAGGGCGCAGGGTTCGGCCGGACCTATAACCGGATCGTCCCAACACTCCGAATCGATTACATACTGTACGATGGTGAGGCCTTCAGCCTGAAAGCCTTTAAAACTCCTTATACAGAGGCCTCGGATCATAATCCCGTAATCGCCAATTTCGAATTAGTAGACCCGGGTGAACGCTAACCCTTATTTTTGCGTTTATTTTCCCGTAATGTCTGAACTGCATATCTACAATTCCTATACAAGACAGAAAGAAAAATTTGAACCGCTTACTCCCGGACATGTGGGTATGTATGTTTGTGGACCTACCGTTTCCGGCGAGTCACACCTTGGACATGCCCGTCCATATATCACCTTCGATGTTGTGTACCGGTATCTGACCTTTCTGGGTAACAAGGTCCGCTATGTAAGAAATATCACGGATGCAGGTCATTTCGAAGAGGAAGGCCGTCAGGCAGAAGATAAAGTTGGGGAGAAGGCCATTCTGGAGAAGCTGGAGCCCATGGAACTGGTGCATAAATACACAAACCTGTTTCATTGGGGGATGAGGTTGTTCAATAATGTAGATCCCAGCATCGAGCCTACAGCCACGGGCCATATCATAGAACAGATCAGCATGATTGAAAAGATCATGGAAGAGGGCTACGCCTATGAAATCAATGGCTCCGTGTACTTCGATGTGAAGAAATACGCTGCGCAACACCCATACGGCAAGCTCTCCGGAAGAGTACTGGAAGACCTTCTTGAGACGACAAGAGACCTGGAAGGCCAGGAAGAAAAGCGCAACAAAGTGGATTTTGCGCTCTGGAAGGCGGCGCCTCCGCAGCATATTATGCGCTGGAAGAGCCCCTGGGGTGAGGGTTTTCCGGGATGGCATATCGAATGTTCTGCAATGGCAAGCAAATACCTTGGACAAACCTTCGACATTCACGGTGGTGGAATGGATCTTCAGTTTCCACATCATGAATCCGAAATCGCACAGTCTACAGTCGCCCACGGCCATCCGCCTGTTCGCTACTGGATGCATAATAACATGATCACGATCAACGGCAGGAAGATGGGAAAGAGCTATAATAATGTCATTAAGCTGACAGAGCTCTTTAGTGGTAACCACCCACTGCTGGAACAGCCTTATCATCCGATGGTAGTAAGGTTTTATATCCTTCAAACGCACTACAGAAGCACGCTGGATTTCTCGAACGAGGCGCTGCAGGCTTCCGAAAAAGCGCTCCGCAGGCTCTGGGATGCTTACGAGGTATTGCAGGCCCTGCCGGATTCTATAGCCGCTTCCACTGCTGGAAATGCCGAAATTGATGGTAATGTCAGTAACTGGTGCGATGAGTGCCGTACATTTATGGATGATGACTTCAACACGGCTAAGGTAATCGCCAACCTGTTTGAGCTGGCGCCAGTGATCAATGGGATCAAAGGAGGGCAGGTGGAAAAGGGTGCATTGAGCAGCGATACCCTGCAAAAGCTCAGACAGTGTTACAAGACCTGGATTGAGGATGTTTTCGGTTTGCAGCCTCTGCAGGCAGAGCAATCTGATAAACTGGACAAAGTCCTTTCACTGCTGATAGAGATTCGTAAGGATGCCAGAACAAGAAAGGATTTTGCAACCTCCGACCAGATACGGAACCGCCTCGCGGAAGCAGGAGTGATGCTGAAGGATGAAAAAGACGGTACCGTGACGTATACCATTGAATAGTCTAAATGAAAAATCTATCCCGGATATTCCGTTACCTGGCTGACTATAAAGGTCAGGTAACGATTTATTTTATCAGCAATCTGCTGGCAAGCCTCTTTGCCGTATTTTCTCTGTCGCTGCTGGCTCCGGTAATGCAGGTCATGTTCCTGAAACAGGATTATGGGGAGTCAGATTCGCTTTTAGGTAAAGTTAATGTGTACGTTTCAGACCTGATGCAGACCTACTCTCCAATGCAGGCATTGGTGTATGTGATCCTGGTAGTAGTTCTGGCCACAATTCTGAAGAACCTGTTTCTTTATATAGCCAGGTATATACTCAACCCATTGAGAAATGCGGTATTGCGCCGGCTGAGAAATGATCTATTCGAGAAAACGCTTTCCTTGCCAATCGGCTTCTTCACAGAAGAGCGCAAGGGCGATCTTATCTCCCGGATGACCAATGATATTAATGAAGTAGAACTCTCGATAATGGCTACCCTTGAGGTGTTATTCCGGGAGCCCGTGGTCATCATTCTAACCTTGACAGGAATGATTATCATCAGTCCCCAGATGACCTTGTTTCTGCTGATATTTCTTCCTGTCACCGGTTTTTTGATCGGTAAGATTGGTAAGTCGCTCCGAAAGCATACCACAGTAACACAGGAACAACTGGGTGCCATGCTGGGCGTTCTGGACGAAACACTGACGGGCATGCGGGTGTTGAAAGCATTTAATGCAGAGCCCCACCAGCATCTCCGGTTCATGAAGATCAATAATCTGATCTATCGTACCCGGAATAAGATTATGGCCCGGTTTGAACTGGGGTCCCCTCTTTCAGAAACAATGGGTGTGATCGCAGTAGGAGTAGTCCTGCTGTACGGTGGAAGCCTGGTCCTCTCAGGTGCAGAGACGGACGCGCAATGGCTACTGACATTTATTGCATTGTTTACTCAGATTATTAACCCTTTCAAGAACCTTTCAACCTCTTTTCTGAATATCAGAAAAGGGTCGGCGGCTCTTGACCGCATTGAGCAGCTCCTGACTGCGGAAAACACGATCAAAGAACAGGCGAATCCAAAGGCCATCAAATCTTTCACAGACAGTATCCAGCTCAGGGATGTGAATTTCAGCTATGGCAGCCGTAAGATCCTGAGCGGGATCAACCTGACGATTGAAAAAGGGAAAACAGTAGCACTTGTGGGCTCCTCTGGGGCAGGTAAATCGACTCTGGTGGATCTGGTGCCCAGGTTCCATGATGTGAGCTCAGGTGAAATCCTGATCGATGGTGTCAATGTTAAGGAGTATAAGCTGGATGAGCTCAGGAGACTGATGGGCGTGGTGAGCCAGGAGCCGATCCTGTTCAATGATACGATCTATAACAACATCACACTGGGAACCGGGGGCGCCACCCGGGAGCAGGCGGAAGAAGCTGCCCGGATTGCACATGCCCACAATTTCATCGTGAATAAGAATGAAGGTTATGAAACCTATGTGGGAGACAGGGGTAGCAAACTCTCCGGAGGGGAACGTCAGCGGGTGACGATTGCCCGCGCCGTCCTTAAAAATCCGCCTATTCTGATACTTGATGAGGCCACGTCTTCGCTGGATACAGAGAGCGAGCAGATGGTGCAGCAGGCCATCAATTCGTTGATGAAGAACCGTACCTGTATCGTGATCGCACACCGGCTATCCACTGTGCAGCATGCCGATGAGATCATTGTGCTGGATAAAGGAAGTATCGCTGAAAGGGGGACGCATGCGGAACTCATGCAGAAGGGTGGGCTCTATCGCCGGCTTGTGGAAATGCAGCAGGTGAAATAACTTCTCAGCCATTCATTACCAGTATATTTGCATAAATGCATACCATGAAGAAGATTCTTGTAACAGGAGGATGCGGCTATATCGGTGGACATACTATCGTAGACCTTATCGATAACGGCTTTGATGTCATTTCAGTGGACGATCTCTCAAAAGGTTCCATGAGAATGATGCAGGGTGTTGAAAAGATCGTTCGTAAGCCCGTCAAAAACTATAAGGTGAACCTCTGTGATTTCGATGATACGGAAACGATTTTCATTGAGAACCCTGATATAGCAGGTATCATTCACTTTGCGGCGTTTAAGTCTGTACCGGAGTCAGTGGCTGAGCCATTAAAGTACTTCAGGAACAATCTGGGCTCACTCGTGAATATCCTGCAGTGTGCACAGAACTATGGCGTTAAACACTTCGTATTTTCTTCTTCATGCTCAGTCTACGGTAATGCACAACACCTTCCCGTGGAAGAAACGGCTCCATTGGCAGAACCAGAGTCGCCTTACGCCCGGACCAAGCAAATGGGTGAGGCGATGTGTCAGGACTGGACAAAGGCCGCTGAGGACTTCAATGTGATGCTTCTCAGATATTTCAATCCGGTAGGTGCACACCCTTCAGCCATCATCGGCGAATTGCAGGAAAAGCCGGAAAACCTAGTGCCGGTGATCACCCAGACCGCTATTGGTAAACGTCCTTCGATGCAGGTTTTTGGAACGGATTATGATACCAGGGATGGCTCCTGCGTGCGGGATTATATCCATGTTATGGATATCGCCAACGCGCATACCCGCGCGCTGCAGTACATGCTTGAAGGGCGAAACGAGGAAGCCTGTGAGGTGTTCAACCTCGGTACAGGAAATGGGGTAACTGTATTGGAACTTATAAAGGCATTCGAAAAAGTCTCAGGTCAGCAATTGAAATACGAACTGGGTTCCCGGAGGGCGGGAGATGTTATTGAAGTCTTTGCTAATAATAACAAAGCCAAAGAACGTCTTGGCTGGGAAACGAAGTATGATCTCGATCAGATGATGGATACGGCCTGGCGTTGGGAACTGGAGCTAAAGAAAGAAGCCGAAAGAGTTCAGCTCAATTGATATTTCGGTCTTCGAAACACAATATTTCTATACGAAAGAAGCTACAAGGAAAATCGCTGAATCGACCAGAATTTCCGGAAAAACCTGGGCTGCTGCACCAGCTTTGTGCAGTCTTCACTGTGATGACTCTTTGGTGACTCTCTGGTGACTCTTTGGTGACTCTTTGGTGATACTTTGGTGGCACCGTAGCAGACCTGATCTGTTTAGGTATTTCTGCACTCCTGGTTTTGACCACTTTTAGTCGTTTAAATTCGGTTTAGTATCTGTTGTCGGCGATACGATGGCGTTTGCAAGGAGTATACAAGGAGTTAGTAGTAACGGAGGTATAACGCAGGTATAAGGGAGGTATAAGGGAGGGGTAGACCTGGCGTCAGGCGTTAGTGGTGAGTCGGGGTGCAATTCAGCCGCCTTCTGCTGCCCTTTGATAGATACAGGCTCAACGCAACCAGCTTCGTGTAGACAGCGCCGGTACAAAAGTTTTGCCGGTTATCTGAATGTTTACGGAGAGGCCATTAGACTCTGTCGGCTTTTCAACTGGCCACTACTGACCTGGCTACTGCGAAGCGAAGGCGAAGGTCAAAGCAAGGCAACCTCCACAACCCACAAGGGCAGGCCGGGCCCGTTTGGTTTATCTGCGAACCATGGAATTGTCGGTTACTACTCTAACGACTCACGACTAACGACTAACCACTGCCACAGGCCACTCGCCACTGCGCAGCGAAGCAAAACCCTTAAGTCCGTGACCACTGGAACTGTCCGCTGGAGTCGACCGGTATTATGCAACAGAGAAAGCGCAGGGTTCAAGCAGTGCCCGTTCAATGTATTTTTTACGAACCATGGAATTGTCGGTTAATACTCTAACGACTAACGACTGCTATGTAGAAAGCAAAGTGGAAGTATATGTGGTCATTCCTGGTCACATAAAGTTATCTATTTTTTAATTCAGCTCTAAAATATAATCTCCGACTGCTATATGCGGTCACTTCT
>JAEYQO010000113.1 GCA_023409975.1 Bacteroidota bacterium
AGCAAACCGTTCAGCTCAACCTGAGCAATGCCCTCGAAATCTCTTTCGTAGCTACCAACGGTAACGGATCAACAGTAACGCTTCCTTTCACCACTGTAGCACACTACGCAAACGGCGTTGAAAGCACAGAACAGGAACTGAAGGTTCGTTCCAACAAGAAATTCAATGTAACAGTAAAAACCAGTGCTGGTAACTTCCAGTTCTCTAACGGTGGAACCGTAGCGAGTTCCAGCATGCCTACCTCTGTTCTGGGTCTGGTAGTCAGCAATAACAACACTGGCGGTCAGTTGGGTCAGGGTTTTTCTGCCAGCAACTATAAAGCGCTATCTGCAACGGCTCAGGACCTGATCACAAATGCTAACAATGGTGGCAACCAGACTTTCTCAGTAAAGTACAAGGCCACTCCTGGTTTCGCATACCCTGCAGGAACCTATACTACTGATGTCATCTACACAGCGACTCAGCAATAACCACGGATCTTTTTTATGTATATAGTGGGCCCGCTTTCCAGCGGGCCTTTTCCTTTTGATGTTGGTCCCAAGCAATGTGGGTACTGAGTTCAGTCATTAGCTGCACGTGATGGCTTATAGTTACCCAAGGAGTCAGTAAGGTGTACCCAATAGAATAGGGAGTAGAGAGGGAGTGTAGAGGGAGGTCATAGGGAGTATATAGGGAGTACGGCATCGTCAGTAACAGCCATATACAGCCTGACAAACGAGATTTTTCCGACAGCGAACGCGATGATAGCTAATATAAAATGTATGTGGAACAGTTTGCAGAGACGTTGCATGAATCAGCGAACAATCAATTACCAATTTCAAGGGTCTATGTAGCTGGACGCAAAGGGCAACTATGACAAATGAAATTCTAAACACCATAGAGGTGCAGATAGGGTGTGCGCTGATTGGCGTGCTGCTGTTCGGCGTTGTTCACAACCGGAAAGGCTTGAAAGTTGCTTTGAGCATCGTCACTGCCCTGCTGCGCATCCTTCTGGCGGGACCCATCAGTATTACGGGCCTGTTTGATTCTGACAGCCAGTCCTAAAATAATCCCAAAGAGCGGCCGGTTCGCACCTATTCTTCTAAAATGACGCTAATTTGCATGGGTACGGGACGTTCCCAGGGTTACTTTCAGAAAAACAAGGTATAAATAAGTGTTACACTCCTTCCATACAGACCAGGAATTGCTGGAGGCGATTGCTTCTTCAGACCGGCAGGCGACGGAAAGGGTATACAAGCAACACCATCGGGTGGTAACCCGCTGGATTGTACAACAGGGTGGGGAGCAACAGGACGCGGAAGATGTTTATCAGGAGGCCATGGTAGTTCTTTATGAAAAAGCGCAGACACCGGAGTTTAGGCTCACCTGTAAGATCGGCACCTATCTGTTCGCCATCAGTAAGTACCTCTGGTATAAACGCCTTCAAAAGGCAGCCCGGCAACCGATGAGTCTGGGAGAGGGACAGGGTTGGGACGAACATAAGGAATGGGTCTATGAGGACGATATTAAAGTGCATCAGGAGCGGGAATTGCATTATGCTCAGCTTTACCAGGCCATGGAGCAGTTAGGGGAGCCCTGCAGGTCGCTGTTGCAGGCGTTTTACCACAAAGCGAAGAACATGCAGGAGATAGCCACCGAATTTGGGTATACAAATCCGGACAACGCAAAAAATCAGAAATATAAATGCCTTAACAGGCTTCGAAAACTATTCTACGGCGTACAATTGAAGAAAGAATAATATGAAAGCAGAACAGCAAATTTGGGAGTTGGCAGAAGCTTACCTGTCAGGTACACTTGAAGAGTCAGAGCTGCTTATACTTGAAAATAGGATAAATACAGACCCTGCCTACGCCGCGGAATTTCAGGAATGTATTCACCTGCTGAAATCACTACAGACTTCCGGAAAGAGTAAAAGGTTCCGGTCCCTGGTTCGGGAAATCTCCCGTGACCAAAAGACGGTAAAGGTCAGAACGATACCGCTTCGCACACACTACCTCAGAACTGCAGGTATCGCTGCGGGAATTGCAATCCTTACTACCCTTTCCACCTTCTCTATTGTTACGCACAATGAAAAGAAAACAACTTCCCAGTACCAGTTGCTGAAAAGAGAACTGGAAACGATCAAGCGTTCTCAGAACGCCCTGATCCGGAATATTAATGTGCAACAGACTCCTCCAGTAGCACCGGCTAATTTTTCAGGTACCGGGTTTGCACTCACAAATGATGGGTATTTTGTTACGAACTATCATGTAACTGAGGGTGCTGATTCGGTTTATATACAGAATTATGAAGGTGAGTATTTCAAGGCTCATCTGATTAGTTTCGATGCGAAAGCTGACGTTGCCCTGCTGAAGGTGGATCAGAAAGGCTTCAGATTTGGAAAACTTGATGTCCCCTATACGTTTGGTTCAGAGAAACGCTCCCTGGGCACAAGGGTGTTCACCCTTGGTTTTCCACTTGATGAGATTGTCTATAATGAAGGCTATATAAGCTCCCGGAACGGATTTCAGGGCGACTCAACACAGTATCGGCTGGTACTTCCGGCTAAGGCAGGGCAGAGCGGTGCCCCGGTGCTCGACGCCCATGGAAACATTATTGGTATTGTAACGGGTAAAGAATCGGAAAACGAGGGCGCAACATTTGCAATCGGTTCTGATGCGATTCTTCATCTGGTTAAGAGTTTGCCTGAAGCTCAGAAAGTCAGACTGACCAGATCGAATAAGCTGAGTAAGTATTCCCGTGAGCAACAGTTGGAAAAGCTGATGCCCTACACCGTTTCCGTAAAGGTTTACAAGAACCCGTCCTAATTATCCCATCTTTCCAATAACTACCTTTGCCGCCTGTGGAAGACCGGGTCAAAGCGCATCTGGCACTATTGGGTGCCAATATATTCTATGGTGCAGGGTTTACCGTTGCTAAATCTGTCATGCCCCGTCTTATTGAACCACTGGGCTTTATCCTCATCAGGGTGAGTGTTGTAGCAGCACTTTTCTGGTTGAGTTTTCTAGGGGGAAAGTCATACAGTACGAAGATCGAAAAGAAGGACTGGAAGATTCTCGTGTTGGGGGGATTGTTTGGTGTGGCGCTGAACCAGATGTTGTTCTTTGCAGGACTCAATCTCACGCTCCCGATCCATGCGTCACTTATAATGATGAGCACGCCTTTGCTCATAACGATCATTTCGCTCTTCTGGCTTCGTGAACGAATTAAGTCTGATAAGATAGCAGGACTTGTCCTCGGTATCAGTGGTGCCAGTCTCCTCATGAGCGCCGGAAAAGAAATTACGCTGACAGGAAGTACCGCTATCGGAGATCTGCTTATTTTCCTCAATGCCGCCTCCTATGCCATTTACCTCGTCATTATCAAACCTGTGATGAGCCGCTATAGACCCATAATAGTGATCCGCTGGGTCTTTCTTTTTGGGTTCCTGTTCGTTTTACCGTTCGGCTGGCCTCAGTTTCAAAGGATCAAATGGGAAGATTTCACTTATCTGGACTATAGTGCAGTGGCTTTTATAGTTATCTGTGTCACATTCTTTACCTATCTCTGGAATATCTATGCACTGAAGCATCTGAGCCCATCTACTGCCGGGGCTTACATTTACCTTCAACCGATATTCGCCGGTGTCATTTCAACGATTGCGCTTAATGAAGAAGTTACCTGGGTGAAGCTTTCGGCAACAGCACTGATATTCACCGGAGTTTACCTCGTGAATTTTGGCTGGAAAAGAAAAGTGCGACCCGGGGGCCGCACCTGACTTTGTTTCAGCGTCTACAGTGTTTGTTTAACACTATCCGCTTTTTGCAGGTGCATCTGAATAGCGGGAAGGTATTTTTGTGCATAATTCTTCACCCTGGTATTGCTACCATTCTGCAACTCGTTTTGCATAAGGTTGATCATAGCCTGATGATCCACGATCTGTGAATTGATATAAAGACTGTCGAAAGTTGCCCCTGTAGCAGCATCAAGCTGCAGCGCCAATGCCTGGTGGGCACTGTCCAGTCCGTCCGGAGTGTTTACATCCAGGTCATCGGCAATAGCTTCTAATTCAGTTTTAGCCGGGATATGGTCCTCCATCATATGCTCGCCATATTCCCTGACTGCCAGATTCATACCTTTCATGGACGCCATTTGTCCCGCAGAAATCTCTGCGTTGTTGCCATAGGAAGCCATCATAATAAAGTCTCTGTCGGTCTGGTTAAGCGCACCACCATTGTTGTCATCATCGTCATTGTTACAGGCACTGAAAAGCAGACCAGTCAATGTGAGACTGTAAAGCAGTTTTTTCATATAATTTTTGTTTGCTCTTACTGCAAAAAACCAGTGCCAGAAATAACTGCCGGAGCGAATTTGCTCTACAATGTTATGAGCATCAGTCAAAGGATTTTTAATCCTCGGTTGCCCGTACCATCTTATATCCAAGAGGTTTGCCCGTTTTACCCAGAAACGGTATCAATAATTGATCAGTTGTTCCTCAATATGTTCTGGCATAGGGCGAAAATCATATTGCTGGTTACGGAGTTGCGACTCAAAGCCAGCCTCACGTATGGCGGTCTGTATGCCCTGTGCGGTGAATCGATGCGGGGCACCCGCTGCACTCACTACGTTCTCTTCTATCATGATGGAGCCGAAGTCATTGGCCCCTGAATGCAGGCAGATTTGTGCCACAGACTTACCTACGGTCAGCCACGAAGCCTGAATATTCTTGATGTTGGGTAACATGATCCTGCTCATGGCGATCATTCTTATATATTCTTCTGCGGTTGTCTGGTTACGGGTACCCCTAATTCTGAATAGTAGGGTATCTACATCCTGGAAGGTCCAGGGGATAAAAGCAATAAATCCTTTAGCTCCTTCCGGTTTCATAGTCTGAACATCCCTGATTTTTACCAGATGTTCAAACCGTTCATAGATAGTCTCCACATGTCCAAACATCATAGTGGCCGTAGTCGTCAGTCCTACCTTGTGTGCCTCGTGCATGATATCAAGCCACTCCTGAGCGCCGCATTTCCCTTTAGAGATGAGCCTTCTGACTCTATCATTGAGTATTTCAGCTCCTGGTCCGGGCATGCTGTCCATTCCTGCTTCCTTCAAGGCGATCAGGGCTTCCCTGTGCGTAACACCGGATACCTTACAGATATGGGCTACTTCAGGTGGACCCAACGCGTGAAGTTTCAGGTTAGGATACATTTCCTTGAGCTCACGGAACAGGTTCGTGTAATAATCCAAACCCAGCTCCGGATGGTGTCCGCCCTGTAATAGCAATTGCTCACCACCGTAGCGGAAAGTTTCATCAATCTTCTGGCGGTAGGTTTCAATATCGGTGATATAGGCTTCAGGATGTCCGGGAATACGGTAGAAATTGCAGAACTTACAGTTGGCTACGCATACATTGGTGGTATTCATATTCCTGTCGATGATCCAGGTCACCTTTCCATGAGGCACCTGCTTCTTTCTCAGTTCGTTTGCAACAAACATCAGATCAGGAAGTGATGCCTGCTCAAACAAGTGCATACCCTCTTCAATACTCAGGAATTCAAGATTCAGCGCCCGCTCGTACAAGTCTGCTAATTGCATTTCCACCAATTTAGAACGCAAAATTACTTGAAAAACCCCGGCAGAGCCGTTAAAACTCTGCCTTTCACTGTTTTCGTTTACGACTGGCTGATGGAACCCCAAAAGCAGCGTTATGGCTATAACAAAAAGAACTGCTCCGCAAGGGAGCAGTTCCTATCAAAAATGATATTTGTACGAATACCGCTTTTTAAGAAGCTATTCTTCTTCCTTTTTCCTGCGAGCCGTCTTTTTAGCCGGTTTCTCAGTGGCTTCAGTGTCAGCGGCTTCTTCGGTAGTTTTCTTTTTCCTGGCCGTTTTCTTTGGCTTTTCTTCGCCTTCAGCAGCAGCTGATTCATCCGCAGATTTTTTAGCTCTTGCTTTCTTTGCAGGTTTTTCTTCCGCAACAACTTCAGCAGGCTTCTCTTCTTCCGCAACTTCAGAGGCGGCTTCTTCCTGTGGGAACTCGAAGTTCAACAGATCATTTTCTTTGAGGATTTCGTACCATTTCAGCATCTTTTTCATGTCGCTGACGTAAACACGCTCCTCATCGAACTCAGGGAAAACGGACTTAAAATATTTCTTGATCTCGTTGTTGTCAGCTTTTTTAGGATCAGGTCTGGCAGTTCCATCCTGTTCTTTCATTTTCTGAAAGACCTCATGCAGACGCACATTGTCAGCCGTGGTGTATACCTCGATACTCTCCAGTGGAGTCACATTATGCAACCTGGCGGGGATGAATCTGGTCGACTTGTCTGCCAGATTTCTAACAATAGCCCCATCGCTCTTCGTAGCTACGAGCTGGAAAAGACCGCCGATACCGGTCACTGCAACAATTTCTCTGTAATCCATTACTATACGTTGAAGGGGAGCAAAAATAAAGCTTTTGACAACATGTTCAGAAATGATACGTTAACGCCTAACGAATCAATGTAATATCTCCCTTAAATTCCTTGATATTCGATCGGCTGTTTCCACAAACCACCTGTAGGTAATAGAAGTAGACACCGACTTCCTGGGGCTGACCGTTATAGGTTCCGTCCCATCCACTCTGCATATTATAGCTGACAAAAATCTTTTCCCCGTACCTGTTATACACTGCAAATTCTAATAATTGCATATCACCCTTGTAGCGCACAGAAACTTTATCGTTCCGACCATCACCGTTGGGAGTGAAGCCCGAGGGCACAAATACCGTACAGCAATCGTCGTAGACCACCTCAGCCCGGGAAGTATCGAAACATCCATTTACATCGGTAACCACCACTTCGTAAGAACCATTTGCCAGATGTCTTGCTTCCTGTCCCGACTGGCCATCGCTCCAGCTATAAGAGTAAGGCGCTGTTCCCCCCTGTACTATTGCTTCAATCTGCCCGCCATCATCGTACCCGATACAATCATTATTAGTAACCGCCATTCTGATCTC
>JAEYQO010000089.1 GCA_023409975.1 Bacteroidota bacterium
CGCTGCAGACATTTGCAGGGAACTGGGTATCAACAAGCAAACGTTTTACAACTGGCATAAGAAGTACGGCGGTATGGAAAGCCAGGACTTGAAGCGCCTTAAAGACCTGGAGGACGAGAATCGCAAACTAAAGCAGATGTATGCTGAACTGGCGATGGATAACAAGGTCCTGAAGGATGTTATCTCAAAAAAGTTTTAAAGCCTTGCGAGAGAAAAGACAGAGTTGACTATATCCGTGAAGAGCACGGGTATAGCCTCGCAAGAGCTTGTAAACTTCTCAACCTGTCGCGATCGGTTTATTATTATGAGCCCTGTAAAGATGATTCAGCCGTGATTGAGAAGCTTCAGCAGTTAGCTGCCAGGAAGCCTATGGAGGGGCAGGATATGTTTTACAAGCGTATCAGGCGAGAAGGGATCAAATGGAATCACAAAAGGGTAGCTCGTGTGTATAAGCTTATGGGGCTAAATAAAAAGAAGCGAACACGCAAACGTATTCCTGCACGTGTAAAGCAACCACTGGTCATTCCGTCTGCACCGGATCAGACCTGGTCAATGGACTTTATGTCTGACAGGCTGATGAACGGAAGGCGCTTTCGGGTATTAAACATTATCGATGATTACAATAGAGAGATCTTGAAAATAGAACCTTATTTCAGCATAACCTCCGCACGGGTAATAAGCATCATTGAGCGGCTAATCGCTGAAAAAAGAAAGCCATTAGCCATAAGAGTTGATAACGGCCCTGAGTTCATAGCATCGGTTCTGAAGGACTGGTGCGATAACCAGAAAATAAACCTCCAGTTTATTCAACCTGGTCGGCCAATGCAAAATGGATTTATTGAGCGCTTTAATCGATCGTATCGGCAGGATGTCCTTGATGCAAACTTGTTTGCTACTCTCTCAGAAGTTAAAATGTTGAGCGATGAGTATGAAGAGGACTACAACTATCACCGACCTCATGATTCACTAGGCGACTTGAGTCCGGTGGAGTATAGGCTAAAACACGCAACTGCATGAAAAGGTTTTTTAAGGCATTGGCCACAAAGAATATCAAAAAAAATTGCGCTGCACAAAAGCGCAACGCAATCTGGATATTCTCCGTGGACCGCCTGTATCCCTGGCGAGTTGCTCCTCAGCAGAGCTCGATTCCGTTTCCAGGTGGTGCTGCAAAGCTAAATTCAGCTTTGTATATTTACAACCTGTCCTAAAAATGGGGAGGTTACATAACAAGCCTTCCAGAGAAATTCGGTTACCTGGATTTTGATTTTCCCGGGTAACCGAATTTGACCCCGAATAGCTTGTACAGATTTGATCGATTTTGAACGGGCTAAAAACAAAAAAGCCCGTAAAATCAACGTTTTACGAGCTTTTAGTCTTCTTTGTACTCTTCATTGGTGGAGCCGGCGGGATTCGAACCCGCGTCCAAACATATGCCCAATAAGTTTTCTACATGCTTATTCCGGAATCGGATTTCGGAAGACGGCCAGAACCGGACAAACTTACCGGCTTCCTACACTGCTGAAGTTTTTCGTAGCTGCATCGCAGTAATGCAGCTCTTATCCCGTCGTAGGTTGATTTAGGCGGCAGGAACGACAACGGGCAAAGGTCCGCTGCGGCCAAAATGGATGCGCTAATTCAATTAGGCAGCCATGGCGTAATTAGATTCGCCATTTGATTGTCGAATATTCAGATTTACGTGCTAATTATCCAACGCACGGCATGCTTACTTATCCTGCCCTATGCTGTCAAAACCAGTCGGCCCCGGTTTTGCCAAGGTGAGGATAAAACCTCAAAGAACTAATGCAAAGGTAAAGACAATCAAGGAGTATAAGTGTTAAAAGCAAAGTATCGTATATGAATTGTCAAATTTTTGTTAATTTGGGTTAACATTTAACACAGACTAAAATGAAAAAATCTTTACTGATCGCGGCGCTTTTTGCATCTGCATCTCTAACTGCACAGGAACAACGGGTTCCATTGTTCGAAGTTTTTACCAGTTCAACATGCGGTCCGTGCAAGCCGGGGAACACGATTTTTCACAATGTTGTGGATAACAGGCCGGATTCGCAATACGTCCAGATAAAGTACCAGCAAAATTTCCCTACTCCGGGTGATCCCTACGCAACTAATGAATCAGTAACCAGAAGGAGTAGTTATTATTCAATTGGTGGCATTCCCAGAATGGAGATTGACGGGGGGTGGGATCAAAACGCGGGGTACTTTACAAACACGGTTTATGACAACGCAAGAGCAGTTCCGGCGGAATACAGGCTGAATGGCGAGTGGGCTTATGATTCGGCAAGTAAGAAAGTGACTGCTGTTGTCAATCATACAGCTCTTACTACTGCAGCAGCAGCAATGGGCACAAGATTATATGTAGCCATTGTGGAAACTGAAACTCATCAAAATGTAAAAAGTAATGGTGAAACTGAATTCTTCTGGGTTGTGAAGAAAATGTTACCTGATCAAAGCGGTACCTTGCTTTCCGGGGTCACAGTGAACAATCCGGAATCAACGACTTTTACCTTCTCTTTTGCTGGTAACTACAGGCTTCCTGCTGATGGACAACCGGCAAACAGAATAAACCATGCTATTGAACATTCCGTGGAAAACTTCAACAACCTGAGGATGGTTGCCTGGGTTCAGGGATCGAATAAGCAGGTGCACCAGGCAGCAAATCTCAAGAAGGTTTCTGTTTTAGGTGTGAAGGAAATGTCAGCCTCTTTAGATCAGGTAACTGTTTACCCTAACCCGGCAAACAATGTTGTGCGTATCGCCTTCAGCATGAAGAAGAGCGATAACGTTTCTGCCACCATCCTGTCATTGAACGGAGCTGTGGTAGCTCAGCAAATGAAGCAGCTGAATGCAGGATCTCAGGAAATTACATTCGATACGCAGGAACTTCCGGCGGGGTACTACAATGTCGTTGTTCTTGATTCTGAAAATAATGCAGTTGTAGAACCAATTACAGTTCTTCACTAGGAATAGAACTTGAATAAGAAAGAAGGGACCGCTGATTGGCGGTCCCTTTTACATTTTTACGACAACTGACGCACCGCCTTTTCCACCCTTCCCTTCGTACTCTCCCTTCCAATCATCTCAGCGATATGAAACACGCCGGGACCATACTTTCCACCAACCAGCATCACCCTTAGTGGCAATAATACCTCGCCTTTTTTAAGGCCATGCCGGGTCAGATGCTCCGTGAAATGCTTCTCTACCATAGTATCGGTCCATTCACCTACCTGGTCCAGTGCCGCAGCCCAGCTCACAAAGAAATCCTGCTTCGCCGGACTCCACTTGTCTTTGATAGCGCCCAGATCTATCTCCTCCGGATCGCGGAAGAAAAAATGTCCCTGATCCCAGAATTCCGACAGCAGGTGGCAGCGTTCCTTGATCAGACCTATCACCCTGGTCAGATAATCCTGGTCAGGTTGTAGACCCTGGGCTTCTACATATGGCCGAACCAGAGGCACAAGCTCAGAATCATCCTTTTTCAGGATGTACTGATGATTGAACCATTTGGCCTTTTCAAAATCGAATTTCGCTCCCGCCTTATGTACCCGTTCCAGTGAAAATTTGTCAATCAGCTCTTCCATAGAGAACAGCTCCTGTCCCGTGCCATCGTTCCAGCCTAAAAGAGCGAGCATATTTACAAAGGCATCGGGAAGAAAGCCGTATTCCCTGAATCCCTTAGAGGATTCACCGGTCCTTGGATCATTCCAGCTCATGGCGAATACCGGGAATCCGAGCCTTTCTCCATCGCGCTTGCTGAGCTTTCCGTGCCCGTCCGGTTTCATGATTAACGGAAGATGTGCCCATTGAGGCATGGATGATTCCCATCCCAGGTACTTCCAAAGCAGGAGATGTACGGGGGCGCTCGGCAACCATTCCTCTCCCCTGAAGGCATGGGTGATCTTCATGAGGTAATCATCGACCACCACTGCCAGATGGTAGGTGGGCATTCCATCAGCCTTCAGCAGTACCTTGTCATCGACAAGGCTGGTATCAAAACTTACCTCCCCACGAACCAGGTCCTGAAAGCGGATGGTTTCCTGTTCCGGCATCCGGATTCGAATGACATATGGTGTATTCGCCTCCATAAGACGCTTCACTTCGTCCTGGGGAAGACTCAAAGAATTCCGCATCTGCATGCGGGTATGGTAATCATACTGGGGGGTGGGATTGGTATCAGACTTGAGTCGCTCCCTCATCTCCGTGAGCTCCTCCGGCGTGTCGAAGGCATAATAGGCCTGTCCCTGATCCACTAACTGCTGCGCATACTGCGCGTATTGCTGCTTTCTTTCGCTTTGGCGGTAGGGTGCGTGTGGACCGCCCTTTAACGGCGACTCGTCAGCCTCCAGGCCACACCATTGCAGACAATTGTAGATGTATTCCTCGGCCCCCTCAACATAGCGGGTCTGATCTGTGTCTTCAATCCTCAGCACGAAATCACCACTATGATGCTTCGCAAATAGATAGTTGTATAAAACGGTACGTACACCACCCAGGTGCAGTCCACCCGTCGGACTTGGCGCAAAACGAACTCTTACCCTTGACATAAGCCGCGAATTTAACCATCATTTCTCTGAAAAGGGAAGTTGAGAACTTTAATGATAGAGGGGGGTAGGGCAAAAAAATAACGGCTGCCTTTCGGCAGCCGTCGATAAATGTATTCTGGTAAGGAGATTAGAATTCGTAACCTACAGAGATAGCGATGTTGCTATTGGTTACATTCTCACCCTCTTCGTAGATGCTTCCGAAACCAATTCCGTACTGACCTCTGAAGAACAAGCCCATTGGAAGTTTGTATCCAAGACCTACGTTAGCACCGAAATCAATTTTCTTCATGCCATCAGTTCCTGACACATCTTCCAGTTTTGCGCTCAGCAGGTAGCCAAGGTAAGGACCTGCGTGAACCATGAATCCGCCATCACCATCACCAAAAGTATAAACAGCGTTGATTGGAATTTCAATGTAGGAAAGAGTGAAGCTAAAATCCTTAGAACCAAGAGGACCCATGTCAATTGTCTGCTTAGTTCCTTTCATAGAATAAAGCACTCCTGGCTGGATAGCGAAGTTGTCGGTGATATTGAAGCTTTTCAATACACCCAGGTGCAGACCCATTTTCATGTCACCGCTTTCGCCACCTCCGCTGAGGTTAGACATGTTCAGACCGATTACCGGAGCAATACCCATTTGTGCGTTAGCTGAGAAATTCATTCCAAGCGCGCAAGCTGCGAGAATAAGGAGCTTTTTCATAAACGTTTTCTTTTTGCTTTAAAATTTGAGTTTTAGTGGTTTACCTGAAAAACTGGCGCTAAAGTAAAATGCGTTTTTGGTAAAAAAAAGAATCTTCATCAAATTTTTATCTGCTATTTCTATCTCAACGTATGGCTACCGCCTTTATCTTGTTGGTTTTTATGGTCTTTTACCATCTGGCAGACAGTGAAAAAGCTAATAGAAAAACCCTGAATAGGTCAACATTTATCATCGTTTGATCCCATGTTCCTTCACGGAACCCTTACGTTCCACCAAACAGCTTCTGATAAAAGGTTCCGCTGTACTCATTGCCAAATCTCAGATTGTCAAACTGTTCCACCCATTTGATTCTCCGGATCGCATTTGTCAGAAACAGTTCCTCTGCCGTGTTCAATCGCTCCGGATCCAGGGGCTCTTCTACGATATCCAGTCCGAGGGCATTGGCACACTCCATCAGATAAGCACGCATGACGCCAGCTACACAACCTGAACTCAATGGCGGCGTATATACTACTCCTCCTTCCACCCAGAACACATTGGCAATACTGCTTTCTGCTATCCGGCCCTGCTCGTCTGTCAAAAGGATATCGTCCAGTCCACGCGCTCCGGCCAATTGCTGCGCATCGCGGTAAAAATCAGGATCCCAATGTTTGACCTTTCCCGCAATTCCTTTTGACCGCTGCAAACGGTTCGCAAATCCCAGTTTCAATCCATCTGAATTATAGGCTACGATAAGAGGATCGATCCCAAAGCTTTCAATGATCCAGGTCAGCGGCAGCACCTTTGTAGGAAGGTAAACCCTCAGCCTTACCCGGCATAAATGGTGATGATTCAGCTCCAGCAACCTGGGTATCTGCCGGTCAAATATTTGCCCGGAGGTGAGCGGGGAAAGTTCATGACCCAGGGTTCTCAGACTGGATTTCAGCCGGTTTTTATGTAATCCGGCTAGCTGGACACGGCCTTTTTCCACGAGGATCGTTTCGAAAATTGCCTGTCGGTCCGGAAACTCCGGAGCCTCACATTGTTCGATAATCGTGTCATTCAGCCAGGCGAATCCTGTCATCTTCTGGTATTTTCTGCGAAAAAGAGCCCTTCAGTAGTAATTACACGTGTAATTTTGCCCGAAATTAATTGATTATGAAGCTGGATCAACCGGTATCGGTTCGCTGGGTAGCAGATTTTATTGGAGCATCCTTACAGGGTGATGCGGAACAGTTGGTAACCGGCCTGAACGAAATACATAAGGTTGAGCCGGGCGATATCTCGTTCGTGGATTTTGAAAAGTACTACGATAAATGCCTCCGGTCCGCAGCAACGGTCATCTTAATCAATAAGGAGGTGGAATGTCCGACAGGCAAAACGCTGCTCGTTCATCCTGATCCCTTCAGTGCCTATGTCTCGCTGGTTAAACATTTCAGGCCTTTCGAGGCAGCCAGCCACCTCATAAATGAAACGTCCATGGTCGGCGAGGGTACCATCCTCCAGCCGAATGTGTTTATCGGCAATCATGTCAGGATCGGCAAGAATTGCCTGATCCATCCTAATGTCACGATCTATGACCATAGCGTCATTGGAGATAATGTCATAATCCATGCAGGTACGGTCATCGGGTCGGATGCGTTCTATTTCAAACGCAGGAAGGATCGTTCCGTACAGTACGACAAGCTGGAAAGCTGCGGCAGGGTGGTGATTGAAGATTACGTCGAAATAGGAGCCTGTTGCACGATAGATAAGGGCGTTTCTGGTGATACCGTCATCGGCGAAGGCACCAAATTGGATAATCAGGTGCATGTTGGCCATGGTGCTGTCATAGGCAGAAACTGCCTGTTTGCTGCTCAGGTAGGCATTGCAGGGAAGGCGATAATTGAAGATGAGGTGATTCTCTGGGGTCAGGTGGGTGTTAGTAAGGACCTCAGGATCGGGAAGGGTGCGGTCGTTTATGCGCAGAGCGGTGTTCCTTCCAGCATCGAAGGCGGGAAGGTCTATTTCGGCAGTCCTGTGGAAGAGGCGAAGCTCAAAATGAAGGAACTTAATTGGGTGAAGCGGATCCCGGAAATCTGGGAGAGGCTGAATCGTACTAATGAAACCACATCCTGATCATCTACGCTCTCTGGGTGAATATTCCCATTTTTTAATGGGTACTGCTATCCTGTAACTAAGTTGTAACATCGTCAGTTTACCCTGCAGTCCCATCGCCTCAGGAACACCATTTACCTGAACAGTATATGGAACGGGCTCAGGAAACAGATCCAATGGCGTCATCAATGCCCTTAGCTGCAGACCGGAATTGCCGAACAGATTAAATTGATACTCCACGCCGGCACCGCAGATCAGCACCCACCTGTTAGTATTGACATCTGTCTGACTGCTGAGCTCCAGGTGGTTTCCCTCACCTCTGAGGTTCCAGAAGTCAAAGAATCCTGCTCCAAGATGAACAGAGGGCAGTACCCATCGGTTCTTCTCTAAGGCAATATTTAAAGCGCTCCCCAATAGTACCAGACTGCTGACCTGCTCATACCGGTGTTTACCACTCGCCCCGGATGGTAAAGGCAGGCCAATTCGCGTGGTACCCAGAGATCCATCCAGCATCAGGTCGAAATTCTGGCTTGTCCTGAATCGAAGACCTAATATCGCCACAGGGGAGGGTAGTATCCCGACGCCGCCCGTTTCCATGACCTCCTCGTCCCTGAAAAAGAAATCTGAAGAAACCCCAGCTCCGCCATATAAATGCAGCGACTGGGCCCGGACTTCAACAATAAGGGAAGTGCCAGGCAGCAGGACGAGAAGTAAGATGGTTCTGAAGCGTTTCATTGTACCCAACGAAGTTCGCTATCCCATACGAATCCCAAACCTGCAAAAATGGCTCCGGACACTGTCCGGAGCCATTGCTCATTCTCAATTCGGGTTATCTTAACCATTCAGGCTAAGCCCCGTGCTTATCCTTATCTCTGCTGTTCGGCTTGCGTCCCTGCCGATTCGTACGTTCCTTATAAGTATTGTCTTTCCGTTCGCGGCTGTCGAGATTATCCTTGTTCTCTGGCCTTGGAATATTGGAAACATACTGTTTGCTCTGCTTGTTATTCTGATTCCTTGATCCTTTCATAAAACATCATTTTCCAATCAGTTATAAAAAAGCCGTTCCCCGGAGTATCTGAAAATCTAAACAACTTGCTAAAGTCGGGGCATAAAAAAAGGCTGCCCTTTCGGAACAGCCTTTTGATATCAAATGAAGGTTGATTATTTCACCTCTTCGTATTCTGCATCTGCGACGCTGCCATCATTATTGTTTCCTGCTGCCTGCTGTCCGCCGTCTGCACCATTTCCGCCCGCCTGTTGCTGAGCATTATAAATGTGCTGACTGGCTGTTTGCCATGCTGCATTCAGTTCTTCCATAGCCTTGTCGATCGCATCCAGGTCTTCAGATTTATGGGCGTCTTTCAGCTTGCTTAAGGCAGCCTCTACCTTGCTCTTCTCATCAGCAGGGATCTTATCGCCGTAATCCTTCAGTTGCTTCTCGCTGTTGAAGATCAATCCATCTGCCATGTTCAGCTTTTCCACACGCTCACGAACTTGCTTGTCAGCCTCTTCATTGGCTTTGGCCTCATTCTTCATTTTTTCAATCTCCTCCTTGCTCAGTCCGGAACCCGCTTCGATACGGATATTCTGTTGTTTGCCGGTGCCTTTATCCTTAGCGGTAACATGGAGGATACCGTTGGCATCAATATCAAAGATGACTTCGATCTGAGGCACGCCGCGAGGAGCAGGTGGAATGCCATCGAGGATGAATCTACCGAGAGACTTGTTGTCTTTTGACATCGGACGCTCACCCTGAAGTACATTGATCTCCACACTCGGCTGATTGTCAGCAGCGGTAGAGAAGGTCTCACTCTTCTTGGTCGGGATGGTCGTGTTCGATTCGATCAGTTTGGTCATCACACCACCCATGGTTTCAATACCCAGTGACAGCGGTGTTACGTCCAGCAGCAATACATCTTTCACATCACCGGTGAGTACACCCCCCTGGATAGCTGCACCAATCGCTACTACTTCGTCAGGGTTAACACCACGGTGTGGCTTTTTGCCAAAGAATTTCTCAACAACTTCCTGAACCTTTGGAATACGTGTAGAACCACCAACAAGGATAACTTCGTCGATGTCAGAAGTGCTCATACCCGCATCTTTAAGGGCCTTGCGGCAAGGCTCCAGGGTGCGTTCAACAAGAGCGTCTGCCAGTTGCTCAAACTTTGCACGGGTAAGTTTCCTCACAAGGTGCTTGGGCACACCGTCAACTGCAGTGATATAAGGGAGGTTGATCTCTGTTTCCTGTGAAGAAGACAATTCAATCTTAGCTTTCTCCGCAGCTTCTTTCAGGCGCTGCCATGCCATAGGATCCTTGTGCAGGTCTACAGCCTCGTCTTTCCTGAACTCATCTGCCAGCCAGTCCATGATCACTTTGTCGAAGTCGTCACCACCCAGATGGGTATCACCGTTGGTCGACTTCACTTCAAAAACACCGTCGCCCAGTTCCAGGATAGAGATATCGAAAGTACCGCCACCAAGGTCAAATACTGCAATCTTACTATCGCTGTGCTGTTTGTCAAGACCATAAGCCAGTGCCGCTGCCGTAGGCTCGTTGATGATCCTGCGGACGTTCAATCCTGCAATTTCACCAGCTTCTTTTGTTGCCTGGCGTTGTGCATCGTTGAAGTAGGCCGGAACAGTGATGACCGCCTCTTTTACTTCCTGGCCCAGAAAATCTTCTGCTGTTTTCTTCATCTTCTGAAGGATCATTGCAGAAATCTCCTGAGGGGTATACATACGGCCCTCGATATCAACCCTGGGCGTATTGTTGTCGCCTTTTACGATCTTGTAAGAGTTATGGGTCATCTCATCGCTGACTTCGTCAAAACGACGGCCCATATACCTCTTGATGGACATGATAGTGTTTGTAGGATTCGTGATTGCCTGGCGTTTAGCAGGATCACCAACTTTACGCTCGCCGTTCTTCAGAAATGCCACGATGGATGGGGTAGTGCGGCGACCTTCGTCGTTTGCGATCACTACCGGTTCGTTACCCTCCATCACTGAAACACAGGAGTTGGTGGTTCCCAGGTCTATGCCAATGATTTTTGCCATAAAAAAACTATTAAGTGTTGTGTTTAATTCGGTTTACGGTAAGGATTGGTCAAGCAATATGCCATTTGCCAGGGCTGCGCAATATTGTCAGCCGTTCTGCCAACCTGTTATTCCACGCCATTTCCGCTCCGGCTATTTTTCAGCCAGAACAGATATGACGGTCTGAATGACAGCAGTTTTTTGACCTGAAGTCACTCACGACCTGACAAAGCGGATGGTAAACCTACCTGGAAGTAAAGCCCTGAATCTTCAGTGGCTCAGTCATCGTGTGGTTACGGAGTTTGGCAAAGGTGACCGAATCAATCTGCACGCCTTCTCTGAGGACAGAGGCTCTTGAAGCGAAGAGCCCGTATGCATCGGCTCCCAGAATGTTGGTATAGAGCGGCTTGATCTGGTCTGCCGTTAAACCTCCCGACTGTACCTGGTTAATTCTTACATAGTTGGCGTATTCCGGACCTGCCGCATTGAGGACGAGCTCACAACTATCCAGTTGCCTGATGACATTCGCAGGCGCAGGACCCATCACATCTCGTAAAAAGGAAAACAGCGAGCTGTGACGAATATCGAAATTGTCCTGTCCCTGATCGAAAGACGTTACCACATTCTTTGTACCCATCGGATAGTCTGCGGAGTGTTCGGTTTCAACACCGGTGACCATATTTACATCCACCCAATGAAACCGGAGTATTCCTTCGATCACGCTGATTTCCTTCCCAAAACGGTATACGATTTTAACGATGGCATTCGGATCGTCGGGCCGGTCAAAATTCAGTTTGGTAAAAGAAGGGAAAGTCAGTTTCACCGTATCAACGATCGATATCTCAGACGAATCTACCTCGCTGGTCTGCAGATTCGTGATCACCAGCCTGTAACGGCTCGCAGCATTCAGAGAACTGCTGAATTTGTAAACATAGTTAGGCTCTCTGAAGAACATTCCGGAATCCTTCACAATACCTTCCTGCGATAGGTTCACTCTTGGCAAAACAGTATTGCTCACCAAAGAGTTACCAATGAATTCCTTCATCCGGACTTCCAGCGAAGGATAATAATTGGAATCCGGCTCCTGAGCCATACTGATGGCCGATTTGTGCTCATCAATAAAACCCTTTTGAACTCGTATATAGTGAACAGTATCGTTAATGCTCAGCAGGCCGTAAGCAATCGTAATGTCTTTATAAGGAGCGGCGACTTCAAAGTCTTCTGAGCAGCTTACCCAGCCCAGGGAAATACAACCAATCAGTATAGCAAATAAGATGCGCTTCATGCGTTCAGTTGAAAAAAGAAGGTCAAAGATAACTTATTCTCCCTACCACCAGACGGCCAACGATGCAGCTGATAACTTTTTATAATCTGATGACAGAAACCAGATATTCCATTGCAAGATTGGTTTTCACACAATGTTGACTTGCTGATGATATGCTGGTGATGCTGCGCCCGGGAGCCTTCAATTAAGCAGAAGGCAGGCAGATCCCTGACCATCCACAACGACTTCGTTACAGATCAACTATTTTTGGCCCAAAGCATCATTAAATGACTCTGGTAGAGCAAATCAAGCTGGCAGCGGAAGACGCACTGAAACATCTTTTCCCCGAAACCGAAATTCCTCAGGGACAGGTGGCCGTAAATCAGACCAAACCCGAATTTGAAGGCGATTACACCATCGTCCTGTTCCCATTTTTGAAGCTGCTCCGGCAAAAGCCTGAGGCACTCGGAACTTCTTTGGGCAACTACCTGGTAGAGAAAACACCGCTTTTCGAAAAATTCCAGATCGTCAGCGGCTTCCTGAATCTCACTGTCAAGGACAGCTTCTGGACGTCCTTTCTCCTGAATCATTTTAATGACCCGCACTTCGGCGAACAACCTAAACATGATCACAGGGTCATGGTGGAATATTCCTCGCCAAACACAAATAAACCCCTGCATTTTGGCCATCTCAGGAATATTTTCCTGGGCTATGCCGTGTCGGAAATTCTCAAAGCCAATGGCCACCAGGTTGTAAAATCCAATCTGGTCAACGACCGGGGCATCCATATCTGCAAGTCCATGATAGCCTGGAAGCATTTTGCCAATGGCGATACACCACAAAGCAGCGGTATAAAAGGCGACCATCTGGTAGGCGACTACTATGTTCGGTTTAATGATGAATACAAAAAGCAAATTGCTGATCTGGTAGCTCAGGGGATGGAGGAAGAGAAGGCTAAGATCGAGGCCCCCATCATGAAGGAGGCACAACAAATGCTCCGGGAGTGGGAAGCCGGAGATCCTGAAGTACGCAAGCTCTGGGAGACTATGAACGGCTGGGTCTACGAGGGTTTCTTCGCCTCATACGATCGTCTGGGTGTCGACTTTGACAAAATGTACTACGAAAGTGATACCTACCTCCTCGGTAAGGAACTGGTGGAGCGTGGACTGCAAAAGGGTGTGCTCTTCAAGAAGGAAGACGGATCTGTCTGGATCGATCTCACAGAACAGGGGCTCGACCAGAAACTGCTGCTTCGTTCAGACGGTACCTCCGTTTACATGACACAGGACCTGGGTACTGCCCGGCTAAAATATAACGACTTCAAGCTGGATCAGTCTATCTATGTTATCGGCGATGAACAGAATTACCATATGC
>JAEYQO010000092.1 GCA_023409975.1 Bacteroidota bacterium
ATCCTACACTGGCCGACGCGATACTTGACAGATTGACAGCTCGAGCTCATAGGGTTGAGCTAAAAGGCGAGTCGTGGTGAAGAAAAATCAAACAATAAAAAAGGATCAACTATTTTTAAACCGCAAAAGTTCTTAACATACTGGCCTAACAAAACCCAGGTGGGTCAACATGGTCCGGTATGGTGGGTCAACATGAACGGAATAGACACTAAGATTACCCGTGTTTCTGCCCGAGCTCATTTCCCCGCGCTCCACACTTTCCTCGTTGCCTCTATTAAGCTGTTCTCTTTCGTTCCAATTTTCCATCCTTTTCATAACACATTGTTTCCCAAACAGGTAAAAGAAAACGTGCCAGGAGCATCGATAATCCTCGCGTTAGCAGAGCATTAATATTCCGGAAGCAGTTCTGTTAAGTTTACAATAAAATCCGACTTCACCGTCGTCCTAGGTGTCCGCAGGCTGCCCACCGGCCTCCTGCATATGGGGAGGATTCTTCTGAAACAGCGATCGCCAGCCACCCCCGAAACGCTGCTTCACCGATCCGCGGAAGCAGGAGAGAATAACAATCGCGGCACCGGAAAGTACATTCCACCAAAGGGCTGCCCCATCGAACCCAATAATAAATGGAGAAAGGATCAGCCAGGCCCCCAGAGGAATATTGCACCAGCGCAGGTTACGCGCTACATCTGTAATGGCCACCATGGCTATCGTGATCACCAGCGGTCCGATGATGTAGTTATTATTAGAAGCGGTAGTGTCGAAATCAGCTACTGAAGGAGCGATTATCACTACCAAACCGAGTATCATTGCTATCACCTGTGCCCACATACCTCTTTCATTTTACGTTGTTTACAACCTCCTGATATCCCCAGAACGCTCGCCACCCGGAGTGACCCGCCCGCTTAGCTCTTTGCATAAACTGCAGACTCGCCAGCATTTCATCGATGGCCGGACCAATCATCACAATGGAGATCAGCGCCGAGATCAGGCACAATGTACACCAGGCACTCAGCATCACCGGCTGCAGCACCACCAGCAGCAGACTTACCAGTCCGAGCGGACCGATAGCCACACCGAAAATGATGACGATCCAGGGCATTGTTCGCCAGCGCTTAACGCCACCAACTATGCCCGTCACCGCGTCCAAAAGGTAGCCAAAGGCACCCAATATGGCGTCCGGTATTGGCAGAAAATGAGACACCTTCGAGTTGAGGATCTTCTTACTGCCATCACCAAAGAAAGGCTCCCACACTGTATCAATGATCCGGAGCTGATAGAACCCCAGGTACATGGCTATGATAAAACCCACCATGGCGATCACGACGATCGGTATTCTCTGTCCCCAGGTAGACGGGTTATAATCCCAGCCGGGTGGAATGAATTTCTCCTGCATCAACTGATCTATAAAATATCTATGCCTGATCAGGACTGGTCGAGTCGAAACAGCACCACTAAACCGGCCAGATAAAGTGCAATTACAGTCAGCGAGTCGTAACCCACGCCCAGTAACTTTCGCTCACTTTTCATGGTGAGTCCCAGCAGAAATATCACGGTAAGAACAATACCCAAAGCGGCTGCAACGATTGAAAACTGATCCAACGCATTGAAGACAGGCCCTTCAAGAAAAAACAAGTCGGCTAGAAATATCAGCGCAACATCAAACAGATTGGTCCCGAAAATATTGGAGAACGCCATTTCATAACGCTTCAGCTTCACTGCTCCCACCACTGTACTCACTTCGGGCAGCGAAGTCGTAATGGCTACCAGCACAAGACCCGCAAAATTCTTACTGATACCCGATTGTTCGGCGATGGCTTCAGCACTCACGATCACAAAATACCCGCCGATCAGGATGAGCCCGGAACTCCAGAGGAAGGTCCACCAATGCTGCTTCATAAACCCGGCAGTGGTCATTTCAGCTTCCGTTCCCTGTGTATCCTTCTCCTCTACCTGCCTGAGCTTATCCTGAAGAAAAGAGATGCGCTCCTTCAGCGTTTTGGTATTATCCGTTTGATAACTCAGCCAGACGATTCCTGTGTATTTGTGGGTAAGGTAGAGTGAGCCGGTGAATAGCAACAGGAGCACTACGGACTGCAGGCCAAAATGCCCGATGGAAAGGTCCGGCACCGGTATAAAAATAACGGTTAGCGCAAGCATCAGGATCAGCGCAATGCCCTGAAGCAGAACATTCAATGAGGTAGACCTGCTACTCAGCGGGTACTTTCTTTTGAAGAAATCGACAACCGCAAGAATCGTTACCTGCATGGAAACACCACCAAGGATATTGCTTACCGCCATACCGGCATTCCCTTTGAGTGAGGTGGCGATCGTGGTAACGGCTTCCGGAAGTGAGGTGATGCCCCCGAGTAGTAATACGCCGATAAATGCTCGTCCAAGTCCGGTTTTTTCCGCCAGTTTATCGGCTACACCAGAGAGTTTCGTTCCGCTGATCCAGACAAGGCCCGCCGCTACTGCGAAAATACCCAGCAGCAACAGGATTGACATCGAACTGAAAACTTCCTCATCCATTGCAACAAACTACTGTAAAACCCACTATTCGTCTGCAGCGACCTACTACTTTAACTTACCGAAGTTGTATTTCAGGCCTACGGTCAGAAAGCTGAAGCCATCAAAGCTGGTGTTGGCGGTGGACTTGTACGCATAGCCGTCCAAGTCTTCTCCCTGAACGAAATTGTACTGATAGTTGATATTCGCGACGAGATTATGGCGACCCAATAGTCTTGGCAGCTCCAGGTTCAACCCGAGGTTCAGTGGCACCGTATAGCCGGTGAACTCCTTCACGATGCCGCTGATGGGCGACCCGTCATGACTGAACTCATTAATATCAGTCACCTCACTATTAATGATGCCAATTCCGGCACCGATGTACATTCCTCCAAACACACTACCGGGATTCAGATTGCGGAAGAACTGGCCGGATGCAAACCTTACATTGGCATTAGCCCCCCTGAAATTTACCCTCGTGTACCTGTCAGCCGAAGGCATGTCTCCGGCAGCCAGTTTGCCCAACTGGCCCTCCACCCCGATATTGATATACGGAGTGATGTTGTATTCAAGATTCAACCTTCCGGCAAGTCGCGGATTGAAATCTTCCACATCGCCCTGGAGCACCGTGGCTCCTATACCGGCACCAATACCCCAGCTTCTCGCCGTAGGGGGCAGGTATCTTACCTGGGCCCTGAGATCGGCTGCAGCCAGCACTGCAAAAGCTATAAACAGCAATAATTTCTTCATTGTCTTTTCTGTAAAGCGTGAACTATTTATAACGCCAGAAGTTCTTTTTGTACGATTTTATCTCCTGCTCAATCCTGCGGGATTCCTGCTCCTGGTCCTCAGCGTAATCTCTGATAGCCAGCTCACCTGGGTTCGACTCTTTAATAATATTGCTGCTAAACTTATGCTGTATGAAGATATCGTCCAGACTCTCCTTCTGAATACCACGTTTAGGATCAATCACCTCTCTTGTGGCAAGGATATGACGGGCCTGGGGGAAGTAAATCCAGAAAGCAGGCGTCTCACTGATCTGTTCCGTTCCTGCATTCACCTTCATCAGCGGAGCAATACCCACAATCCGGGTTTCGATCCGGGAGCGTTGCTTATCGAGAAAAATATCCTCCTTGATCCGGAACCTGGTTACGGATGCCGGACTAAACTCATTCAGTTGCATTTCACCACCGATCTGGTTGCCCATATCATCGAATATGGGCACCAGCACACTATCAGAAAGCTTGCCCAATGCTGCTGCAGGACTCATAGGAGTCACAAAGCCATCACCTGTGGGGTTCTTTTCCGTACTGGCAGGATCGAAGGCGGTGATCCTGCCCTCGCGGATACCATCTACAATGGCCTCCATCAGGCTGGAGCCGGGTATCGCAAATACATGGTTCTTTTCGTCTTCGAGGTTGATATCCCTCCAGACCCGCTTGAAGAATACCACATTCACCTTATCCACCTTAGGAAACTCATATGGTTTGGCACCCTCGTGCATGTTCACTTTATAAAAGCCGTCCTGAATATCTTCAGGAACCGGGATGGGAGCCGCTTCCTCCGCCACTGTATTGGTATCCATGGCTGTGGTTTCGGGGGCCTGCGCCTCCAGCGTATTATCCGGTATTACCTGGCTGTAAGCAGCTCCGGACGATAGCAATAATGCAATTGAAAGAAGAATATTCTGATGTTTCATGTTGTCAAGATTTAGTTGGCTACGATCGTGACGGGATCTAATTGTTGTTTGACACCGTCCGGACCTGTAGCGACGATATTATCGAAGATGACCCGCGTGCCGGGAACGATATTGCGAAGGGCCGACTGCATAGCGCCATTAAGGGCGTTACCGGAACCCTGGAATACGACGGCATCGGCACGTGGTTTTACTAATACCATGGTGAAGCTGTTAATGGAAAATTTGGCATCGAAATCGAAGTTCTCCAGTACAGGGAACAGCCTGTTCTGGGCCTTCAGAGCCACCGTGGCCATAGAGCCCCCGGTTTTTCCGCCGAACTTCACCCGCGGAGGAGGTATCCGCTTCACCCGGAACTCCGTGGAGCTCAGCGTCTGCACCTTACCCGGCTCCACCTCTGCTGCCACCGTTACCCGCGAAGTACCGGGACTGCTCACGGACACCACATACTTTCCATTGCTACCGGACACAGAGCCGTTAGAGACCGATACGCGGATCTTTTCTTTAGGGATACCTGGAGCCGAAACCGAAACCGGATTTGAAACGCCGATATAAAAAACATTCATTTTGTCGGCCGACACCACAGCCGAAGGACGGGCCACCTGAAACTGTTGAACCGGTGTCTGGTATTCTTTGATGGTGCCATCTGTCTGCTTCACTTTCACAATGCCCGACCAGGAATAGATCCCCTCCTTGTCTGTAGGAATGGTATAGACCCCTTTGCCATCACGCACTTGCAAAGGCTGTCCGTTCACTGTGATCTCCGGCGAAGACCGGGAGTCGAATGCAGTAAGGAAAACCTCGGCGGTGTAGGGCTGGCCCTGCACCACATAGGAAGAAGGCGCCACAGCCACAGCCTGAAAACGATCGAGGTTCACGACTGCCTTGTCCACATTGCCGAGGATCTTTTTCACCACCTCCAGTTCCGTGTTCTTCAGATCAGCGCGAATCTTGGCAATGGATGTCAGCGCGGCCGTCAGGGGAATTCCCTCACCAAAGTTGGCATCCTCCCAGGACTTCTTCACGCCGCCGGTTTTAAGGTCTTCTGCGCTCAGTGCTACATTTACTTCCTTTTGATCCTTAGGATCCAGCAGAGCAAGCATCTGATGGCGGGTGTCGTTGATCTTCTTCTTTAATGCCGCTCCCCTGCCATCGTTGATCATGACCCTGTAGGCGATATCGATATTATCCCGCTTGCGGATATCGCCCGCTTCATTATAGCCGCCGCCTTCTTCATCAAGAATATTCTTGATCTTCAGCAGGTCGGATTCCAGGTTGTCTGCCAGCAGCCTGGCTTTCTGGGCTTTTTCAAATGCAGGTCGGGCACGTTCAGGCTCGTCCCGGAGCTTACCGTCACGAAATGCCGCGAAAGTATTGTCAATATGATTGTTGATATTATTGGTAGAGGCAGTAAGACTGGCGGTCAGGTTCCGGAAAGCATCCAATACAGAGGTATTGACACTCAGCGCTACCAGTCCCAGCAGAACGAGATACAGGATCCCGATCATCTTCTGCCTCGGCGATTCTCTTTTTGCAGCCATGGGAGATGGTTTTAGTTCTTCTTAAATGCGTCTATCTGTGCTCTGTAGACCTTGTTGATTTCTTCGAGATTCGACCGTAGCTGCACCAGCTCCCGCGTAGCCAGTTCCACCTCCTGGATCATATGGCGACTGGCCTCATTATAGCCCACCACATGGTTTACCGATTCCACTGTTTTGTTGAATTGCTCAAAGCCCTCGCTCAGGCGCTGGATCGTTACCGGATTAATGGATTGGTTGAGCAGTTGTTCCAGCTCGTTCGTCTGCGGCTGCGGCGTTGCCTGGCGGACAACCACCTGTTCTTCCTCTTCCTTGTCCTTCATGGCATTCACACCAAGGATGAAGAACAGAAAAGCCTCGACGGTGAGTCCCACACCGATCATCCATTCCCCTCCCGGCCAGTGGAGGAGCTTGAACGTCAGACCGACAATGACGATGGTAGCGCCCCAGGAGATGAGCGTATCGATACCTATTTTCTTACCTGAACCGGGATATAAGGCAACCAGTATTTTTTTCATGACTTGAATTTTATTGGGTGGAAATATTATTTGGAGCTTCTTCTGCGGGTTTGCACCTGGTTAGTCAGGATCTCCGGTGCGGGCATTACCAGCCGGAAACCGATATAGGAGTGCGGACGATCCTGCACCTCATAATCGCGAACATGAGGATCCAGCGATCCCGCATTATCCTTCCAGGAGCCGCCGCGGATCACCTTGCTCTTCATCAGGTCCGAGTCTGCACTGTCGGCATCGTAAAGCAGGACAGGATTCTGGTCATGAACAAAAGCCCAGGCAGAGGCATTATACGCATCCAGCACCCATTCGGCCACATTACCGAGCAGGTTATAGACACCAAACTCGTTAGGCGCGTAGGACATTACAGGCACGGTGTAGGAAGAGCCATCCTTGTTATACTCGCCCTCGGCCTGCTTAAAATTGACCAGCAGGCGGTCCTTGTTATCCGTCAGGCGGATGAGCGTATCAGCCCCACCGGCAAGTCCCTGCGCTGCGTAAGCCCATTGTGCTTCAGAAGGCAGGGTATACGGAAGGTTAAAGCCGGAGATGAGCCGGTGGCCGGCGTTTCCTGCCGTCAGTGTTTTCCAGTGGGCATAGGCGCGGGCCTGCTTCCAGTTCACCCCTACCACAGGGTAGTCATCGAAGGCGGGGTTGGTGAAATAGTCCTTCATGATCAGATAAGTTTGGGAGTTCGGAAAATCCTTCGCCCAGACCTCTGTATCGGGATATACGTTCACCGTTTCTGCTACCTCTTCGCGGGTACCGGAACGATCAGCCCGCTGGTAGGTGAGTGTATAATTATAAAGCGAAGTTCTGATCTGGCCATTGTCCATCACAGCGGCCAGCGCGTCGCGGTGCTTGCGCAGTATTTTATTATGGTTCACCTTTTTCCAGTTGATGTAGCGGTGACTGGAGTCGCGGTGTTCTTTGGTGAAATAAGCGTCGTTTTTAATGAATTCTGTGATGGCAACGGAGTCGATCACCCAGTTGACGAACTCACGGTACTGCCTGTTGGTCACCTCCGTCTTGTCGATGAAGAAAGGGCTCAGGCTAAAGCGTTTGAGGTTTGAGGAGTCGTCATCTGCTCCGAAGTTGATGACGATGCTGCCTCCGGGGACGTAGACCATGCCCGGGGGAGCCGGGAGGGTGTTGTGGTTATAGGCCTGTACTTTTTTGGGAAGCAGTTTCTGAGCTTCTACGGCTTGTGGGGCTACCAGGGTGGCAGCAGTGATACAGAAGATTTTCCAGTTCATATGCAACGATTGACAACCCCCTTCTGCTCTCTCTTCTCTCTCTTACAGAATGGTTTGTGCCGTTTTGAAAAATTATGATAACAAAATGCAAAAACACTGTGCCACGGTTGAAGGGCGGACCCCTCACCTGGATTTACAGCCCGTGAGTATATGAAAGCGGGAATGTGCAGAAGAGGTCCTGGAGAAGGGGGGAGTTACCTTAACACACTGGATATCAATGCTGAAGGGAGCACCCATATCTGGTGGAAGCAGAAGTCTTTGATAATTAAAATATAATACACCGATGACAAAACAGTGCTATACATAAACACATATGAATTAACCCTCGGGTAAAGATTGTGGAAAGGTGTAGGAAAATCCTACAGTGCTACGGTCTTTAAGGCTAGACACATCTTTAAGATTTATTTAAACTTAGAAAAAGAAAACATCGGCTTCAGGCATGAGTCAAACCATTTTGAAACCGGCTATTCCAAACGATAATTATAATTATCAAATTCTACTCCCATTCTTTCAAGATGCTCGACAAGTCTCTTTGCATCCTGAAAGTTCTCAGAACCTTCTTCGTAGTTCATATACCTCTGCGTAAAATCTTGCACGTATAGGCTATCTTCCGTTCTTATTAATAAGGGTTCGTGGACGTTTACTTTTAGTGAATCAATATAGTAATATACGATGTCGAATTTTCTGGAAGAAATGGCGTTCGAAAGTATGGAAGCTTGGTTATTAATCTCAGTGGGTAAATTCAGGTGGTTATAAAATAGAGACAGATCCTTCAGCGCATCGCTTGCAAGATTCCCCGACCCGTCGTACGTATAGGTGCTGGTACTCGCCTGTGAATTGTCAAAATCGTGTATCGTGGGCGTGCTTTCCAATCCAAGGTCAGTGACGGAAAGTAATTTGTTCCCATTATCGTATTCATAGAAAAGACTATCAATTGTCCCAGGGGTGCCGTTCACACCTTTCCCGCGCTGCGTCATATGCAGCATGTTTCCGTTAGCGTCATAATCAATTCCAGAAACCGAATAATCCCGGTGCACGTTATTCCAGCTCCATGACCCTGCCTGGCTGTAGTCTCTATAATCGGCAGCCGTCATCCTACCTGCAGAATCATACACAACCTACTTTTAAACTAGAAATCGCTTTAATTCTATGCATGTCGACTCCTTTTACAGGTGATTTCACTGTTATTTTACTGGTAGCCTAGCGTCATCAGACAAACTGTGTCTATCAATTTGAAGTTCAGTCGAAAATAATTCTTTCAATAGTCTATCAACCTCCTTTTCATTTGCTGTTCCCTTAATTCGTCGACATCTATAATATTTATTCCTAACCATATCCTCAACAACTTCTCGAACTGTGTAATAACGTAGACTTTTGGGATTGATAGCTTTGATTAAAATGTACCAAAAAAGTATAAAAATAAAAGCCCCAGGAAACGACTGAAAAAAACCTATCACAACAGCTACACACAAACCTGCCACGGCACCAAAACCAAAGAAATTGGATACATAGAACTGAATTCCAAAAAATCTTTGAATTCTGAGAATCTCGATATAACTCATGCGAGACAATATTTCGGAGACTTTGGAGTTAAGATGAATATCATTAGGCTGAAATTTGTGTCCCTTGCAAATTTGGTATCGAAATTTGTAGAACCCTTGTTGGAACGTACAATCTTCACGAAAGTGAAACGCCGCAATATTCTTGACGCTTGTACACAGCTCTCCATAGGTCCTTGTACCTACCAGTTTAGTCCCGAAGCGTACATTGAAAGACCGCTCGATCTTCTCCAGTACCTCTTCCATTTCAGATAAACTTCGATCAGATAATCTAACACTCATATCTATTACTTTATCGAGGGAAATAATCCGGATTATTACGATAATGTTCTTGACCAGACCTGCATGTCAATCCAAGTCTACTTTTAGTCCAAGCTGTTCTAATTGCTCACTCCGCTTCTGTACCGTATCTAACGAAATGGAATTCCTGACTTCATCATATTGTTCCTGTGTAATTGCTCCACGCATATACTCTTTCGTCAATGAATCAAATCGCATACTAAAACGATTATGGAAACCCTTCAACCTCGTGGAGTATTTTGTCTTCACCGTTTCAAGATCCTGTCCATTCTGAAGCTACTCAATTGCATTCAGATATAATTCAGATGCCGAATCAACAGTGGCTTGCAACGGAACAATCACCGAAGCTGCTAATTCTCCCTCCTGATTATTAGTGCGATGATCTACACAAGAAGAAGCAAACAATAATATAGTACCAAGGGACAACACGACGCGCATCGATCAATGTTTTTTTTAATTAGACAAAATATACTTTATAAAGACTACGATCAAAGCGACTGTTATTATTCCAATGCCCCCATTCATATACACATCCGCATATATGTATTCCTTTAGCGGTTTCTTACATCCAAACAGTATCCATCTAACGATAGCACCTGGGATTACAAAAAGTAACATCACTAAAGCCTCAAATATTATTTCCATCTTTTAATCGTTTAATTCCATCGCACCCTTAGCAGCAGATTCATGGCTACACTTTACTTCACGGATATAGTCAACTCTGTCTTTTCTCTCGCAAGGCTTTAAAACTTTTTTGAGATAACATCCTTCAGGACCTTGTTATCCATCGCCAGTTCAGCATACATCTGCTTTATTTTGCGATTCTCGTCCTCCAGGTCTTTAAGGCGCTTCAAGTCCTGGCTTTCCATACCGCCGTACTTCTTATGCCAGTTGTAAAACGTTTGCTTGTTGATACCCAGTTCCCTGCAAATGTCTGCAGCG